>MTNL01000136.1 GCA_002010365.1 Candidatus Acetothermia bacterium JdFR-50
CCCCGAAAAGTGACCGTTTCAGGGGTAAACATAAGCGGGGGTGGAAAGGTAGACACGTCCCGCTTTCGTTTCGAAAACGAATTCGGTGAAGAAGGCACACCATCCGCTTGCGGGCCGAGGGATTACGGCGGCGAAGGTTCCCCCATCATCCTCCAGGAGGCGCTCCTCCCAGAGGACTTCGCGGAAGTCGCGCACCGGGCTCTCGGCGTACCAGAGCCGGGCCTCCACTGGATCCGGGGACACCTCCACCGAAAGCCGGGCCTCGCCCGGGCCGAACACCACCGTGGGCACCACCTCCGGCAGCTCCAGTCCCACCATCGCTGCCCGGGCAAAGGCTATCAGGCTCCCTATCACCCGCTCCTCGTCCCCCAGGGAGTGGCCGGAATTGGGAACGTAAAGGACGCGTTTGGGGTCGGGAAGTCCGTCCCAATAGAGAGAAAGGGCGTTTATCGGCCAGTAGCGATCGTTCGATCCGAGGATCAAAAGCTTGGGCATGGAGAGCCGGTACCGGTAGGTATAGGGATCCACCAGCCACAGAAGGCGCGTCCACCTGGGGTCCCCACGGCCCGCGAGGAGCCCCTCTTCCACGTAGGGAGATATGCGGTTGGAAACGCGGCCCCAAAAGGCCAGTTGGTTGGCGATCTGGGCCTCCATGTTCAGGATGTCGAAGACCAAGGGCGCGATCCCCAGGACCTTTTCGGGCGCAGCGGCGGCGGAGAGGTAAGTGGTCCAGCCCCGCTTCGATGCCCCGGAAAGGACAAAACCCCGGGGCTCAATGCCCTGCCGTTCCCACATCGCCCCTTCCAGCGCCTCCATGGCGGAAAGGACGCTCCGGACCATGGGGAAAAGAAGCGGCCAATCGGGGTCCCCATCCTCGATGTACCGGCGGAAGGTGTAGGCAATGAGATCGTCTTCCCGCCTGTCGAACAGGGGCTGGTTGGGGACACCGAAGAGGAGCCCCACCGGGGCCCCGAGCCTTTGGGCCACCTCCAACCCCCGGAGCTCGTCCCCGGGCCGATAATCGCCGCCGATGTAGAGGAAGACCGCATCCTCGATCTCCGGGGCCTGGGGCCTACAGAGGAAAAGCTCGTGCTCCCACGGGATCCCCCGCCAGATCTGGGAGCGGAGCCTTATCTCTCGGATGAGGCCGGATCGGCGCCCGAGCTCCCAAGACGCTTGCCCCCGCGTCGTCTCCAGATAACGGAAGAACTCCGTGGGGAAGGGATCGGCCACCATCACACCTCCCGCAAAGAGGAGCACGAGAAGGCCGGGAAGCCATTGGGCCCTCATGGTACGCCCTCCCGAGCGATGGCGAAGAAGGAATCCGGATCCAGGGAGGCCCCGCCCACCAGGGCTCCATCGATATCCGGGAGCCGCAGGAAGTCCCCGGCGTTACCGGGCTTCACCGAGCCGCCGTACTGGATCCTGATCCCATCGGCCACGTCCCCGAGGCGGGCCCTGAGCCAACCGCGGATGAAGGCGGCCATCTCCTGGGCGTCCTCGGGACGCGCCGGGACGCCGGTGCCTATGGCCCAAACGGGCTCATAGGCTATCACTACCCGATCGGCGTCCTCCGGGGAAAGCCCCTCCAGGGCGGCGGAGAGCTGGCGTTCCACCACCTCCCGGGCCCTCCCCTCCCGCCGCTCCTCGAGCTTCTCCCCCACACACAGGATCGGCCGCACCCCGGCTTCGAGTACGGCCCAGATCTTTCGCGCGATGAACTCGTCCGTTTCCCCGAAGATATCCCTCCGCTCCGAGTGACCCACGATCACGTAGGAAATTTCGTACTCGAGGAGCATGGGGAGGGAGATCTCCCCGGTGAACGCCCCTTTGGGTTCAGGATGGACGTTCTGGGCGCCCCACTTGACGACGGACCCCGTAAGCCCGTCCCTCACCGCCCCCAGGGCGGTGAACGGGGGAAAGAGGACGAGCTCCACCGGAAAATCCTCCGGGACGAGTTCACGGAACCTCCGGCAGTACTCCCGGGCCTCGGCCTGGGTCTTGTTCATCTTCCAATTAGCCGCAACGATGGGTGTGCGCACCCTTCCTCCTTTCTTTCTATTGTCCTTACTTGCTTGCAAGGCTTATGATAACGGGAACTTTATCGCGGGAAGGGAGTGCCGGTGTCGTGGAGGGGAGATGGGGGCAAAAGGCCCAAAGGTGAACTTTGGATCCAGATACTTATTTGGGTCTTACTTGGGCTCATCATCCCCCTCAGTCGGGACCTCCCTTCCCTCTTCAAGGGGGTGCCTATGAGTCTGATAGGGATAGCGGCGATCGTCGCCATCGTTATCCTGTTCCTCTCAAGCGCCATCAAGATCGTGAGGGAATACGAGCGGGGCGTGATTTTCCGGTTGGGAAGGCTAGTGGGAGCAAAGGGGCCGGGACTTTTCTTCATCATCCCCATCGTGGACAAGATGGTGAAGGTGGACCTCCGCACCATCACCCTCGATGTCCCACCCCAGGAAGTGATCACCCGGGATAACGTCCCCGTGCATGTAAACGCGGTGGTCTACTTCCGGGTGATGAACCCCACCGACGCCGTGGTGCAAGTGATGGACTTCATCGAGGCCACCCGCCAGATCTCCATGACCACCCTGCGATCCGTGCTGGGCAAGGTGGAGCTGGACGAAATCCTCTCCGAGCGGGAAAAGCTCAACCAGGAACTCCAGCGGATCATCGACGAGCACACCGATCCCTGGGGTATCAAGGTGATCACGGTGGAGATCAAGGACGTGAAGATCCCCCAGGAGATGCAACGGGCCATCGCCCGTCAGGCCGAAGCGGAACGGGAGCGGCGCTCCAAGATCATCAACGCCGAGGGCGAGCTCCAGGCCGCCGAGAAGCTCCGTCAGGCTGCCGAGATCATGCAGCGCTCGCCGGGGGCCCTGCAGCTCCGGTACCTCCAGACCCTCTCCGAGATCGCCACTGAGAACGCCACCACAGTAGTCTTCCCCGTCCCTATCGACCTCCTCTCCGCCCTGCGGGGGTGGCGGGGCTCAAGTACCGGGGAGTGAGGGGGGACGGGTGCGGATCTGCGTCCTGGGGAGCGGCTCCGCGGGGAACGCTATCTTGATCGAGGCCCCCAAGGGCTACCTCCTCGTGGACGCGGGGTTCTCCTGGCGGGAGATAAAGTCCCGGGCCAGGCGGGCCGGACTCGACCTCCGGGGGATAGGGGCCCTGATCCTCACCCACGAGCACGCCGACCACACCCGTGGGCTTTCCACCCTCTACCGGAGGGGGACGACCATCGTGGCCAGCCCAGGTACCCTTCGGGCATTGGGCCACCGGTTCCGGCGGTCGATCCACCTAGATGGGGACCTGGAGCTTTTGGGCCTGAGGATCCACGCCTTTCCGGTGCCCCACGACGCCGTGGCGCCCCGGGGGCTGGTGTTGGAAATGGAGGGCGCCCGCTTGGGGATCGCCACCGACCTGGGCGAGGTCACCGATTTCCTGCTGGGGAAGCTCTCCGGCTGTAAGGCGTTGATCTTCGAGTCGAACCATGATCTGGAGATGCTCCTTTCCGGCCCCTATCCCTGGCACCTGAAGCTCAGGATTCTTGGTCCTTTGGGGCATCTGTCCAACGACGCCGCCGGGACCGCCCTGGCGGAGCTCGCCGAAGGCGCCCGGGCGATCTTCCTCGCCCATCTCTCCCAGGAGAACAACCGGCCTGGCCTGGCCCTGGAGACGGTGGCCCGGTATCTGGATCGCTGGGACGGAGCCCTTTACCTCACCTATCCGGATCGCCCCAGTGCCACAGTAGACCTTTTCGGATGAGGACCGAAACGACCCGGTATAATCTTCAGTCGTCGTCACGCAGCCCATCCAGACGGAGGTACCGAAGATGATCGATCCGGTAGAGTTAGCGGCGGAACTGATCCGTATCGAAAGCATCTCTGGCCATGAAGGGGAGTTGGCGGATTTCCTCATCAAGACGTTGCGCCGATTCACCGCGGTGGAACGGGGTCCCCTGGGAGCGGTGATCGCCGAGATCCGCCACGGAGAGGGGCCCACCATCGTGTTCGAGGGCCACATGGACACCGTGCCCGCGGGGGATGAAGGGGCGTGGTCGGTGCCCCCGTTCTCGGGCGAGGAAAAGCAGGGCTACATTTGGGGTCGTGGGGCGGTGGATATGAAGGGGGCCGTCGCCGCCCAGATCGCCGCCGCGGCCGCCTATCGGGAACAGGTCCGGGGCACCCTGTACCTCATCTACGTCTCCCACGAGGAGACGGCCGAGGGCGCTGTACTGGACCGAGTGCTGGATGCGATCGACGTGCCGGACCTGGTGGTCCTAGGCGAGCCCACGGACCTGCGGTTGGGACTTGGCCACCGGGGCCGGGCGGTGATAAAGCTCCTGGCGCGGGGGAAGACCGCCCACGCGTCCATGCCCAACCTGGGTCAGAACGCCATCAACCTCATGGTCAGGCAACTCCCCAAGGCCCTCTCCCGCAGCCTTCCCTCCGATCCCCTGCTGGGAAACGGAACCCATACCCCCACCTCCATCTACACCCCCACTTGGGGCCCTATCATCCCCGACCGCTGCATCGTGGAAATCGACCGACGGGTCGTGATCGGGGAGACCCGGGACTCTGTCCTCGCCACCTACAAAGACCTCGACCTGGAGGCCGCCATCGCCCGGGAGGAACTCCGGTGCTATACGGGGGAAACACTCACCGTGGAGCACTTTTACCCCGCATGGTACTTCGACCCCGCCGAGGGGTTCGTCCAGTGGGCATGGCACGCCCTGGATCACCCGCCCTTCCGCATTTGGAGGTTCTCCACTGATGGGGTGGTCTCCGCGGGTACCTACGAACTCCCCACCTTGGGGTACGGACCCGGCGACGAGACGTTGGCCCACCAACCCGATGAGCGCGTCTCGGTGGGCGACATCGCCCGGGCGGCCGAGGGGTATAAACGGTTAATCAAGCGGATGGTCGACCTCCCCAAGGTCCTGGTCAAACGCGAACCCCTCCAGCTGATCCAGCGGCCCGAAAGGGAAGGGGCTTGATGGGGCCGGTGGTCGCCTTCTCAGGGGTGAGGAAGTCCCTGGGGGGGCGGGAGATTCTGCGGGGAATCTCCTTCGCGGTGGAAGAGGGCGATATCTTCGGGTATCTGGGGCCAAACGGGGCGGGGAAGACTACCACCATCCGGATCCTCTTGGGCCTGCTTCCCCCGGAAGCGGGCGAGGTCCATCTCTTCGGCCGGCCCGCGGACCAGAAGGCGAGGCGGCGGGTGGGATTCTTGTTGGAGAACGACGGTTTGGTTGACGGCCTTTCCGCCGCGGAGAACCTCCGGCTGTTCGCGCGGCTGTACGGTGTACAGGCGCCTCGTATCGAGGAGTTTCTAGACCTCGTGGGATTGGGAGGCCGGGAACGGGAACAGGTGGGCAAGTTCTCCCGGGGCATGCGCCAGCGGCTGGCCCTGGCCCGGGCTCTACTGCACGACCCGGACCTCCTGGTGTTGGACGAGCCCACCGCCGGCCTGGATCCCACGGGGCAGATGGAGGTCCGGGACCTAGTCCGAGACCTCGCCGCCGGAGGGAAGACGATCTTTTTGAGTTCCCACAACTTGGACGAGGTGGAGCGCCTCTGCAACCGGATCGCCCTCATCCACCGCGGGGAGATCCAATTGCAGGGGGAAGTAAAGGAGCTGATGCGGGAGGGGGGTGAGGGATTCGCCGTCCGGCTGTCCGATCCCCCCACCCCGGAGCTTTTGAACATCCTGCGTTCCCGGGAGGAGCTCGGGTTCGTCGGGGGAAGGGAAGGCGCCCTCCTTTTCGATCCCAAGGCAGACGTGAGTCTGGGAGAGCTCGCGTC
>MTNL01000187.1 GCA_002010365.1 Candidatus Acetothermia bacterium JdFR-50
GGAGGGCGGGGAGCCGGGAGCGCATCTCCCTTATCCAGGCCCGGATCGCCTCCTGCCGCCTCTCCCCGACCCCCTGGACCGCGGCCCCGGCCTCCCCCAGGCTCTCCAGGGTGCCGTCGTAGCAAGTCTCCACGATCTCCCGGGCCAGGGCGGGGCCGATGCCGGGGACCCGCTGCAGCTCCCGAAGGACGATGGCCCGTCGGAGCGCGGCGTCGAAATCCCGGTCCAGGGCGATGGCCTTCTCCCGCAGGGCCCCGAGCCTGGCCTTAAGGCGTTCGATCTCCTTCTCCAGGTTTTCCAGGGCCTCGCGGACCCGGTTCAGGTGGAGGGTCCCGCGGGCGGCGGCGTGATCGCGCTCCGCGCGGGTCCTTATCTGGGCCAGCGGGAGGCGCGGCGACGTCCCGATCCTCATGGTCCGTCTATGATGGGATATCCAACGCGGCCGGGAAATGACGGATGGGATCCTTTCGGGTGCGATCGGGGATAGCCCGGCTTCGTGCTCGGGAGTACGGCAACGGCATGAGCCCTCAAGGCCCTATCCGCGAGTGCGGCTGATCGTCCAGCTGAATTCCCGAATCCGCGGCGGAGCTTGCCTCGGCCGGGCCGGGGGGCGGATGTGGGTTTTCGGACCCCCGTTAGCTGGCCTTTCCTTATGAGCCGATAATTGGCTGTAATAAAGCAACATGATCAAGGTGTCACTGGCTGAGGCGAAGAACAAGCTCACGGAGCTCGTCTGGGAGGCGGAGGCCGGGAAAGAGGTGATGATCCTCAAGCACCGCAAACCCGCGGTGCGGCTCATTTCCGAGGAGAAATACCAACGCCTCAAGCGGAGCTCAGCCGTTTCCGGGCTTAGGAGATTGCGGGAGCGCTTCCGGGCCACCGGGATTGGGATACGGAGAGCTCTTCCGAGCGGGCCGCGAGTCGCTCGAGAAGAGGACGTGATGGAAGAGGATGCACCCCGGCTACGTGATCGACGCGAGCGCTCTCCTCGCAGCCTTCTTCCCAGAAGAGAAGTGGGAGGACAAGGCCGATTCCCTTCTCGATACCTACCAAGCAGGCAAGATAAAGCTTTGTACTCCCTCCCTTACCTCTATGAAGTCACGAACGGCCTCTGTATGGCTGTGAGGGGCAAGGCGAGGAGCCCCGCAAGGATCACCCTGGAGGACGCGAAGGAGGCCGTGAAGTTCTTCTTGGACCTCGGGATCACCTTTTACGATGGTGAAGAGCTGGTGGAGGAAGCTTTCGCCCTTTCCCTGAAGCACAGGTGGCGGAGTGTTTACGACATGGTTTACCTTGCTTTGGCGCGGGCCCTGGGGGCGAAACTGATCACGGCTGAGGAAAACCTGGCGGAAAGGGGAGGGAAGGACGTGTGGCTCATCTGGGATTTCGATGAGGCGCAATATCTGAACAAAACCGGGACTCACTTAGGCGCGCTACGCGGGCACGGAAGGGGTCATCATAGGAGTGCGTCGACGCCTCTGCCCCGGAAGCGAGGTCCCGGCCGAGCTAAGCTTCACCCCCGGGAACGTGGGTGGGCTAAGGAGGTTTTTCAATATGGCCTTAAAAGCCCGAGCGGAATCGCGACTCGGCCTTGCCAAGAATCATTATTACCAAGGCGGGTGATGAGGTGTCGTTGGGAGTTGCAATTAAAGTTCCCAATGGAATTGTTTTGGCTGCTAAGAGCAGGGTCACACTTCAGGTAACTCAAAAATTAGACAGTGGAAAAGAAAGGCTAACAACAATACATTTCGATCATGCAAAGAAAGTGCTTCAATTATCCCGAAAGAATATCGGAGCAGTGACGTGGGGGCTTGGGGCAATTGGAGAGAGACCTATACATACCTTGCATACCGGAATTCGAGGTTACAGTACCTCCAAAAGTTGAAACAACTTCTGAATTTGCAAGGCGTTTATCTAACTTTTTATGGAGAAATTTGAAAGCTAGCCAAGTTTGAGAGACTCACCTCGACCTTTTCCTAATCCTATAACTTTTGTAGTTGCAGGATTTAACGGAAAGGAAGCTTATGGGCACAAGTACATTTTTTGACATTCCTAACAATCCAATCCCTAGAGAACAACATCCAGGCAATCTTTTCGGTATTACGTGGGGAGGACAACATAAAATTTGTAGACGTCTGATTAAAGGTGCCGATATTGACGAATTGCTGCCATTAATAGAAAGAGTATGTCCACTTACAGGAGAACAACATAGAAAGCTCGTTGAGGAAGAATTACCGAAATTAGAGTTGCTCATTCCATACATAGCTTTATCGCTTCAGGACGCCATAAATTTAGCAATTGTTATGATTAGAACAACGATCGACATTCAACGCTTCATTATCGATGTTCAGGGGTGTGGAGGAGCCATCGATGTAGCTGTGATAACTCGAGATGGAGGCTTTCAATGGATTCAGCAAAAAAGTCTACATGGGGAATTTAGCTATCGTTCGTTATTAATATGAGATCAGGTCTTGGTTTTTGATGCAATCAAAAGCAAAGACCTCATACATAGAAGTTGAGGGGTAAGAGAGGGGTTCCATGCCTTTCATTGGGCGAGCCGCTTTGCACTGGCTTGGGTGGAGGGAGTGGATGAGCAGGTCGGTAAAGACTGGGACGGTGCTAAGCACTAGTCCGAGGGTTAGATGGACCGCCCTCCCACAAGCCCGCCCTTATCCAGCGCGCAGCATCACCGCTACAGCCCACGCGAACTTTCCACCACACCAACGAAATGGAGGTTCCACATGTACTGTCTCGGGGTAGATGCGAGCAAGCAACACTTGGTTACCTATGATGGGGAGAGGTGGTGGAGGTTTCCCAACACCCGGGATCTGAAGGAGCTGGCTGCGTTTTTGAAAGGGAAGGGGAACGAGGTCACGGTGGTATCGAGCCCACCAGCACCTGCTCCCGGTCACTGGAGCTCCTCTGCTGCTCCCGGAGGCTGCGGTGTTGGCGGCTCAATCCGCACGTCCTCCCACACCTGCGGGAAGGGGCTCAAGGACGGTGGAAGACGGACCGCACCGATGCCGAGCTTCTTTGGCAGTATGGCCAGGACCATGGTCCGGGGGACCTTTTTAAAGAGGACGGTCTAGGGACATCCTGGAGGTTTGGCTCTCCTGTTATGCCCAGGCCCAGAAAGCCAGGATTGCCTGCCAGCACCTACGGGAAGCCCTTATCCACGATCCTACACCCCAGCTGGAGTCCTCCGGGAGCTGGGGAGGGAGATCGGCCGGCTAAAGACCCGGGAAGAGGAAATGCTTGCTCGGGCTCAAGCTCACATCGAGGAGAATGAAGGGGCTGGGCGAGGTCATGCCTTGCTCTTCACGATCCCAGGGGTGGGCCGGGTTACGGCTACCGTGTAGGTAACCTTGTTCCACCGGTATGCGGGGGCCAATCGGGGGGAGCTCGTGGGGTTGGTGGGAATGGGTCCAATTAAGCACAGGTCAGGAAGCTCGGTCTACGAAAAGGCCCGGATCAGCGAACGCGGGGACGGTTTGGCCCGGAAGGTCCTGTACAAGCCACCCTCGTGGCAGTGCGGTTTAACCCGGCTGTGAGGGAGCCCTACCGTAGGCTCAAGGGGAACGGGAAGCCGGAGAAGGTGGTGTGGATAGCTGCGGCCCGAAAGCTGCTCCTTATCTCTCATGCGGTGTACTGTCGGGGCAGCCTTACCGAGTCTCTAAGGCCGCAGGGGGTTGACATGCAATACAGTATCTGACCCCCAAGTTTTGCACAGGGTCTTCGATGCCGGGCTCGCCCTGGCCCGCCGTTACATCTCCGAGGCCTTTGGGGAGGAGTTCGTGCGGCTGCGGCGCTTCGGGAAGGGCAGGGCCCCACGAGTGTATCCGCCCCACGCGGCCCTTCCCCCTGATGGAGGTGAACCCACTTCTACCGCTTGCCCAGGTCCGAGACCACGGCCAGGTGGCGGACCTTGGTGGACAGGTGGACGAGGGCTTCGAGTCTACGGTTGAAGGTGAACCAGGTGGTCGCCCATAAGGCCCGGTTCCGGGGGCAGGCCGCTCTGGACGCCTCCCACCAGACCGCCGAGGTCGCACGCCTGTTGCGGGCCCGGATCCTGCTCTTGTAGTGTGCTCCCTCCTTCGGTCCCAGCAAGGAGAGCGAGGCCGTCCTGCGGGGTCTTTTGGCCGAGGTGGATCGGGAGGGGTTCATCCTGGTCTGGGAGCCCTGGGGGAGGTGGGGGGAAGCCCCGGACAGGGTGGCGGAGCTGCGCCGGGAGCTCTCCCTGGTCCCCTGCACCGACCCGTTTAAGGCCTGGCCGGCCGCCTCGTCTACCCGCGACTCCACGGCGCCCCTCCCGGGGACAGGGGTACTACTACCGGCAATAGCGAGGAGGACCTATCGTGGCTCAAGGAGGAGCTAGAGAGACGGTGGCTGTCCTGGGTATACGTGCTGTTCAACAACATGTACATGTGCCAGGATGCCTTGACGTCCGTGCGCTTGTGGGAGGCGAGATGACGGGCAAGCTGGTCTTCCTGTTCTGCGGAGGGGTGTAGGAACCGAACCTCCAACTAGAGTCTTGTCCGGAGTGCGAGGTACCGTTGGTCTACGCCTGGGAAGGGGAGCTCTCCGAGCTCTCCGGCCGAGGGGTGTGGCGTTATCGGAGCCTACTCCCGGACGTGGCCCTCGTGTCCCTGGGGAGGGAGGAACACCGTTTGTGCCCTCGATCAAACTGGGAAAAGACCTTGGGATAGAACTTCACTTCAAGCTGGAGGGGGCAACCCCACGAGGTCGTTCAAGGACCGGAGAGCGGCGGTGCTGGCAGCGGTGCTGCGGGCCTTCGGCGTCCGCCGTGTGGCGGACGACTTCTCAGAGAACACCGCTTCCGCTTAGGCCGCCTACGCCTCCCGAGCCAGGCTCTCCACATTCTGTTCGTGCCCGCCCATGCCTCGGAGCAAAAGCTCACCCAGATCAGGGCTACGGGGCGGAGCTGGTGGAGGTGCCCGCCCCCCGCCCTCAGGCAACCGTCGCGGCCAAACAGGCTTGCCACAAGGACCTGGAGCAGGTCTATGCCTCCCACTCCCCCCCTATTTCGGAGCCGGCCTGAGGACCCTGGCCTACGAGCTCAGTGAGGAGCCCTCCTGGGAAGCCCCGGACCACTGGTGGTCCCGGTGGGAGGGCGCTCTTCTTAGGGCTGGTCCAGGGCTTTTCTGACCTCGTCCGGCTGGGCCTAATCCGGAAGGTTCCGCGGGTGCACGCCGTTCAGGCCGCCGCCTGTTCCCCCATCGTGCGGGCCTTCCAGCGGGGGCTCGCCCCCCGGCCCCGGAGGAGCTGGGGAGGACGGTGGCCGAGGGGTGGCGATCGCCGCCTCACCCCCGGGGCGAGAGATCCTGGCCGCCCTGCGGAAGGTGGGTGGGCCGCGGTGACGGCCTCCGGGGACGGAATCGTGGCGGCCTGACACAGGCTCCCCCGGGCGGAGGGAATCTACGTGGAGCCCGCCTCGGCGGCCGCATTGGCCGGGCTTTCAGCCCTGGTTGAGCAGGGGACATCCGAGCCGGGAAGTTAGTGGTAGTCCCCTGACCGAAACCGGCCTCAAATCGGCCTAGTCCAAAGGGTTAGATAGGCGCCGGTTCCGTCTCTGATGGGGCGAACTTGTAGCCAAAGCCGGGCTCGGTAACTATCACTCTCTCCGCGCCCGGGACGGCCTCCGAGAGTTTCTTTCGTAGGCTGTAGACACACTGCTTTACATTCTTGTCATCGGCAGACGAGGACTCAGGCCATACGGCGGCCACGATCTCCTCCGGGGAGAACACCCGGCCCGGAGAAGAGGCGAGGAGCTCAAGCAGGGCGAACTCCTTG
>MTNL01000195.1 GCA_002010365.1 Candidatus Acetothermia bacterium JdFR-50
AGTTTCCCGAGCCGGTGGTTTTCATGGCGGTGGANCCCCGTTCTTCGGCGGAGGAGGAGAGGCTCCGGGAGGCTTTGACGCGGATCGCCCAGGAGGATCCCACCTTCCACGTGCGGGAGGACCCCCAGACGGGACAGATTCTGGTGGGAGGTGTGGGCGAGCTGCAGCTGGAGGTGCAGCTCAGGCGGCTGCGGGAGGAGTACAAGGTCCCCCATCGGGTGGGGAAGCCCCAGGTGGCCTACAAGACCACCATCACCCAGCCGGTGGAGGTGGAGGAAGAGTTCACCAGGACCCTGGCCGGCAAGGCCCAGTTCGCCAGGATCCGGGTGCGGTTCGAGCCCCTCCCCCGGGGGAAGGGCTTTATTTTCGCGAATGATGTCCCGGAGGAAGTCCTCCCCCGGGTCTTCGCCGCGGCGGCGCGGAAGGGGATCGAGGAGGGCCTCGGCTCGAGTCCCCTCGGGGGCTTCCCCGTCACCGACATCAAGGCAATCCTGGTGGACGGGGCCTATCATCCCACGGATTCCACGGAGGTGGCGTTCGAGGCCTGCGGCACCCAAGCCCTGTGGCACGCCCTGGAGCGGGACAAGGCCGTGATATTGGAACCTTACGTGGAAGGGGATATAATGACTCCTCGCGAGTACCTCGGTGAGGTAGTCGCGGATCTGGGTCGCCGAAGGGGCGATATCCGGCGGATCGAATCCCGTGGGCCAGTGGAGATCGTCCATGTGACGATGCCGCTGGCCGAAACCTTCGGGTATGCAACCCAGCTTCGTTCGCTCACTCAAGGGCGGGCGAGTTGTTCCCTTCGGGTGACCTATTACGATGTGATTCCTGAGAAACTTGCCGAGGAAATCCTAAAGGGTAGGGGATACGGAGATGCCCAGGGATAAGATCAGGATCAAACTGAAGAGTTACGACCACGAGCTGGTGGACCTCGCGGTGCGGAAGATCGTGGAGCGGGCCCTGAGTACCCGGGCCAAGGTGGTGGGGCCTATCCCGCTTCCCACCGAACGGAGGCTCTACACGGTGCTGCGCTCGCCGCACGTGGACAAGCGTTCCATGGAACACTTCGAGCGCAAGATCCACAAGAGGCTCATAGACATCGTGGAGCCCACGGCGGAAACCATAAACGCCCTGATGGAGATCGAGCTTCCCACGGGGATCGACGTCGAGATCAAGCTCTGAGGAGGAAGGGATGTTGGCGTTGATGGGGCGCAAGGTGGGGATGACGCAGTGGTTCGATGAGGACGGCCGGGCCGTGGCGGCCACGGTGATCCACGTGGAGCCCTCGGTGGTGGTGCAGGTTCGCCGCCCGGAAAGGGAAGGTTACGCTGCGATCCAGCTCGGGTACGAGGTTGTCCCCGAGCGCAAGATCACCAAGCCCCTCCTGGGGCACTTCCGGAAGGCTGGGGTGGAGCCGCGCCGCCACCTGTATGAGGTCCGGGTGGACGATCCGGATCGGTTCCACGTGGGCCAGGAGATAAAGGCCGATATCTTCTCCCCCGGGGACCTGGTGGATGTGACCGGTACCTCCAAGGGGAGGGGATTCCAGGGGACCATCAAGCGCTGGAACTTCAGCTACCGTCCCAAGTCCCACGGGCACAAGTGGATAAAGCGCCCGGGCACCTCCGGTCCCATGGGCCTCAACAAGGTAATGAAGGGCAAGAAGATGCCGGGGCACATGGGGGCCGATCGCGTCACGGTGAAGCGGCTCGTGGTCCTCCACGTGGACCCGGAAAACAACGTCCTGGTGGTGAAGGGGTCCGTGCCGGGACACAAAAAGGGACTTCTCCTGATAAGGAAGAGCCATGCCAAAAGCGAAGCTGTATCGGTGGGATAACCTGGACGCGGGGCCGGAGGAGGTGGAGGTTCCTGAGGAGCTCTTCGGGGCCGAGGTCAACCGGGATCTCCTCTGGCGGGCGGTGAGGGTCTACCTCTACAATCAACGCCAGTGGACCGCCTCCACCAAGACCCGAGGGGAGGTCCGGGGCGGGGGGCGCAAACCCTGGCCTCAGAAGCACACCGGCCGAGCCCGTCATGGCTCCATCCGTTCCCCCATCTGGAGGGGAGGGGGTGTTGTGTTCGGGCCCAAGCCGATAAAGCGACGGTTGGAGCTCCCTCGTAAGATGCGGCGGAAGGCACTGATATCGGCCCTCTCCGCCCGGGCCCAGGAGGGGAATCTCCTCCTCATTGACCGTCTGGGGTTCGAGCGGCCCAAGACCAAGGAGGGCATCCGGGTGCTCCAGACCCTGGGCTGTCCCGAGAAGACCCTGGTGGTGGTGGCGGCCGCCGAGTACACGGTGCCGGTGTGCAAGTCCTTCTCCAACATCCCCGGGGTGGAGTGCGTCCGCACCGATGGGGTCTCCGTCTACAACGTGCTCAACCACCAGGGACTCCTGATGACGCAGCGGGCCGTGGAGGAGCTGGAAAGGAGGGTCCGAAGTGGCGCCAAGGCTGTTGCCTGAGGACATCATCATCCGCCCGGTGTTGACGGAACGGTCCTGGCGGGCCATGGAGGAGGGGAAGTACACCTTCGAGGTCCACCCGGACGCCTCCAAGACCCAGATCCGCCAGGCGGTGGAGGAGCTCTTCGGGGTCAAGGTGGAGAAGGTGTGGACCATGCGGGTGAAGGGGAAGCCCCGCAGGACCCGCTTGGATCGACGCCACGGCCGGACGAGGTCCTGGAAGAAAGCGATCGTTAAGCTCGCGCCGGGACACAAGATAGACATCGTGGGGTGATGTGAATGGGACTCAAAAAGTGGAAGCCGGTCACGCCGGGGCTCAGACACGCCGTCTGGCCCGATTATTCCGTCCTCACCAAGAAGGAGCCGGAGAAGTCTCTTATCGAGCCCCTACATAGGCGGTTCGGGCGCAACAACCAAGGGCGCATCACCTCTCGCCACCGGGGGGGTGGCCACAAGCGGATGTACCGCATCATCGACTTCGACCGCAAGGACAAGGCTGGGGTCCCCGCCAAGGTGGCGGCGTTGGAGTACGACCCCAACCGCACCGCCTGGATCGCCCTCCTGCATTACGCCGACGGGGAGAAGCGGTACATCCTTGCCCCGGAGGGGCTCAAGGTGGGGGACGTGGTGATGTCCGGGGAGGAGGCGGAGCCCCGGGTGGGGAACGCCATGCCCCTGCGGGCTATCCCAGTGGGCACTACCATCCACAACATCGAGATCTACCCCGGCTCCCGGGGGAAGATGGTGCGCTCCGCCGGCGCGGAGGCCAAGCTGATGGCCAAGGAGGGCAAGTGGGCCATCGTGCGCCTCCCCTCGGGGGAGGTGCGGAAGTTCCACATCGAGTGCTGGGCCACCATCGGCCAGGTCTCCAACCCCGACCACAAAAATATAAAACACGGCAAGGCCGGGCGCCGGCGGCACTTGGGATGGCGGCCGCACGTGCGGGGTGTCGCCATGAACGCCGTGGACCACCCCCATGGGGGCGGGGAGGGCCGGACCGGCGAGGGGCGGCCCCCGAAATCCCCTTGGGGCTGGCTCACGAAGGGCGGCCGCAAGACCCGCAAGCCCAGGAAGCCCAGTGACAAGCTGATCATCAAGAGGAGGAAGTGATGGGACGTTCGCGTAAAAAGGGCCCCTATGTCGATCCCAAGCTCCTGAAGAAGATCGAGAAGTTCCGCCGGGGGGAGATCAAGGAGATCGTCACTTGGGCCCGGTCCTCCATGATCATCCCGGAGATGGTGGGCCTTACCATTAAAGTCCACAACGGAAGAACCCATATCCCCGTCCACATCACCGAAGCCATGATCGGACACCGGCTGGGGGAGTTCGCCCCCACCCGGACCTTCCGCGGCCACGGCGGCATGAAGAAGAAGAAGCCGCCGGCCCCGAAGTGAGGTGAGGGCGATGGAGGCTGTGGCCAGGGCTAGGTTCGTCAGGATCTCCCCCAAGAAGGCCCGGCTCGTGATAAACGAGATCCGGGGAAAGCACGTGGACGAGGCCCGGCGGATCCTCGCCTTCTCGCCGAAGAAAGCGGCCCGGATCATAAGGAAGGTCTTGGATTCCGCCGTGGCCAACGCCGTCAACAACTTCGAGATGGATGAGGACAACCTCTGGGTGGTGCGGGCGTACGTGGACGAGGGGCCCAGGATGCGGCGCCTGAAGCCCCGGGCCTTCGGGCGGGCGGATATCATCCAGCGCCGCATGAGCCATATCACCATCGTGGTCGCGGAGAAGGAGGACTGATGGGCCAAAAGACGCACCCGGTCGGCTTTCGTATTGGGGTTCTCCGAAAGTGGCGCTCCAACTGGTACGCGCCCGAGAAGAAGGTCCCCGAGTACGTGGTGGAGGACGCCAAGATCCGCCAGCACATAAGGAAGAACTACCGGGGGGCAGGGATCGCGGAGGTGTTGATCGAACGGGCCGTGGAGGAGCGGGTGGCGATCACCATCCGTGCCGCCAGACCCGGGGTGGTGATCGGGCGCGGGGGATCGGAGATCCAGAAACTCCAGGAGGAGCTTTCCCGCATGACCGGCCGGGAGGTGCGCATCGGGGTGCTGGAAGTGGAGAAGCCCGAGCTTGAGGCACCCCTGGTGGCCCAGGACGTGGCGTTTCAGATCGAGAATCGGATCAACCCCTACCGGGCCATGAAGGAGACGATCCGCCGGGTCATGGCCGCCGGGGCCCAGGGGGTCAAGATCCGGGTCTCCGGGAGGCTGGGGGGAGCGGAGATCGCCCGCTCGGTGGAGATGAAGGAAGGTCGGGTTCCCCTTTCCACCCTGCGCGCCGATGTGGACTATGCCCTGGCGGAGGCCTGGACCAAATACGGAATCATCGGGGTGAAGGCCTGGGTCTTCCGCGGGGAGGTCTGGTCGCCCAAAGAGCGCACGAAATCCGAGGCCAAGGAGTGAGATAGGATGGCACTTCTTTTCCCAAAGCGGACGAAATTCCGGAAACAGCAGCGAAAGCGCGGGGCCTTCAAGCGCAAGGCCACTCGGGGGTGTGAGGTGGCCTTCGGCGACTACGGCATCCAGGCCCTGGCCCCTGCCTGGCTCACCCAGCAGCAGATCGAATCAGCCCGGACGGCTCTCTCCCGGGCCATCGGCCGGGGGAAGATCTGGATCCGGATCTTCCCCGACAAGCCCTACACCAAGAAGCCGGCCGAGTCCCGGATGGGGAAAGGGAAGGGAAACGTGGAGGGTTGGGTGGCTGTGGTGCTTCCGGGCCGGATCATCTTCGAGTTCGCCGGGGTCACCCCGGAGGAGGCCAAGGAGGCCCATCGGTTGGTCTCGGCCAAGCTCCCCATCCCCACCCGTCTCAAGACCAGGTTCCACTTCGGGGGTGAGGAGAAATGAAGGCCAGGGAACTCAGGGAGCTATCCGACGAGGAGCTCCGCCAGAAGGTGGCTGAGTGGAAGCGGAAGCTCCTTAATCTGCGGTTTCAACTCGCCTCAGGGCAGCTCCAAAATACCGCCGAGATAAAGAAGACGAAGAAGGATATCGCCAGGGCGCTGACAATCCTCAGGGAGCGGGAGCTCCAACGCCAGCGGGAGGTAAGCCGTGCGTAAGCGAAGGATCGGCAAGGTGGTCTCCGACAAGATGCAGAAGACCATCGTGGTCCTGGAGGAACAGCTCTACGAGCATCCTCGGGTCCACAAGCACGTGAAACGCCGCAAGAAGTATTACGTACATGACGAGAGGGAAGAGGCCCGGGTAGGA
>MTNL01000027.1 GCA_002010365.1 Candidatus Acetothermia bacterium JdFR-50
TCCCGGTCCTTGAGGGCGTGCTCGCTGGTAGTAAAAAATCCGATTGAAGGCGAAAAGGAGCACGCTTCCGAAAACGAAACTGCCGAGGACCGCCCATAAAATTGCGATCCGATGTCTGCGGAAAAAGCTATTCATCCTTCCCTTCACCCCGTTCTTTCAAAGCTGATTTGAGCTCGCGCCACGCCCCCCAAGCCCCCCCCGCCAGGCCAAGAAATATCCCTACCACCTGGGCGACCTTCCCCCGGCCCACCAAGCGATCTATCCCAAGTCCCAAGGCCCAACCCAGCAGACCTCCACAGATCACCACAAGCCCCAGCTGGGTTACCAAATAAACGGCCCGCAGGGCTTCAAGCCAGGGGGAAGGCCGCCCGGGTCCGGTCCTCTTCAGACGGTGGTCGCACCCCCTCCGCGCGTGCGGGGCCGCAAGCTCGTCACCGGTGTCCGGGAGCGCACGGTGAAGCGCAGGGCGGTTTTCATCTCACCGTTTATCTCCACATCGGTGAAGGAGGGAACAAAGAAGAGATCCACTCCACTCGGGGCCATGTAGCCCCGGGCGATGGCGATGCACTTCACTGCCTGGTTGACCGCTTTGGGTCCTATGGCTTGGAGCTCCGCCACGCCGAACTCGCGGATCGTGTTGGCCAAGGCTCCCGCTGCTGCGCTGGGATTGGAAGTCGCCGCGATCTTCAGTACGTTCACAACTACCTCCTTTCACCTGGCGGTCTCCGTATATTGTACTTGCCGGATGACCGTGACCTTTATCTCCCCTGGATATTGTAACTGCTCCTCGATCTGACGTGCGATATCATACGCTAACTTAGAGGCCATCTCATCGGTGGTCCGCTCCGGTTTGACCACCACCCGGACCTCGCGCCCGGCTTGAAGGGCGTAAGCCTCTCCTACCTCCGGGTAGGCCCGGCAGAGCTCCTCCAACTCCCGCAGACGCTGGATATAGCGCTCATAAGTCTCCCTCCGGGCCCCAGGCCGAGCTGCTGACAGCGTATCCGCTGCCTGTACGATGGCAGCGATCACCGAAGCGGGCTCGGCCTCCTCGTGGTGGGCAGCGATGGCGTTCACAATCACCGGCCGCTCCCCGTAGCGGCGGGCGAGATCCGCCCCGATGAGGGCGTGGGAGCCCTCCACTTCCTGATCCAGGGCCTTGCCGATATCGTGCAGGAGGCCGGCCCGCTTGGCTAGGTTGGGGTCGACCCCCAGTTCCTCGGCGATAAGGCGGGCGAGATAACTCACCTCTAGCGAGTGCTGGAGCTGGTTTTGGCCATAGCTAGTGCGGAAATGCAGCCGCCCAAGGAGCATGATAAGCTCCCGAGGAAGCTCTAACCCCACCTCGAAGGCAGCCCGCTCCCCGTGTTCCCGGATCACTTCCTCTACCCGCTCTTTGGCCCGGCGGACTTTCTCCTCGATCCTGGCCGGATGGATTCGTCCGTCCTCGATCAGCTTCTCCATGGCCAGGCGAGCTATCTCCCGGCGAAGGGGGTTGAAGGAGGAAAGCACTACCACATCGGGGGTATCGTCGACGAGCACGTCCACCCCGGTAAGGGCCTCGAAGGTGCGGATATTTCTTCCTTCCCGGCCGATGATCCGGCCTTTGAACTCCTCGGAAGGCAGGGGCACGGTGGAAACGGTGTTCTCTTCGGCATACTCAGCGGCATAACGTTGGACCGCGGTGGCCAGGATCTCCTTGGCACGCTTCTCGGCCTCCTGACGATATCTCTGCTCCACCGCGGCAACCCTCTGGGCGAAGTGCTTCTCGGCGTCGGCTTCAACTAGCTTCAAGAGATACTCTTTGGCCTCCTCGCGGTTCATGCCACTCAAACGCTGGAGGAGCTTTTCTTCCTCCTCTAGCAACTTCCGGCCCTTCTCCAGGATCCGGCGGACCTCCGCCTCCTGCTGGCGCAGGAGGTCCTCAAGGGATTCCAGCTGGCTTTCCCGACGTCTGAGGCGGTTTTCCCGGGCAAGGAGCCGCTCCTCGGTGGCGGAAAGCTCCGCCTCGCGGCGCCGTAGCCGTTCTTCTTCCCTTTCCCTTAAAGCCTGAACCTCCTCCTCCGCTTGGAGGAGCCTTTCCTTTCGGATCCGTTCCGCCTCCTCCTTGGCGGCCACGATTATCTCCTCGGCCCGCCTCCGCGCCCGACTTTGACGCAACAGGGCGAAGAGCAGACCTAGGATGCCTCCCAGGAGAAAGGCAGTCACGGCGGAAATGACCACCGGTATAATCAATCTCATTTCTTGTCCTTTCCCCAAAGTTCAAACGAAATGCCATCCTTAGATGCTATCTTCCCAGCAGGGGGTGCTCAACTCGCACGAGGGCGGCGGGCACGAAGAGAAGGCTCCCCAGGAGGGAAAAGCCCAGTCCCAGGAGGGCACACGTCCCCAAAACCCGGAGGCCCGGGGTATTCGCCCAAAGCAAGGCGGCGAAGACCACCATGGTGGTTAAGGAAGCCCCCACCACCGGCATCGCCGAGGCCGCCGCGCCTCGGGCAACAGCACTTTGTCCCGTCCCTTCTTCCAAGATCCTGTGGGCCACATGAATCCCCGCGTCCACCCCTAACCCGATGAGAAGGGGCGAGATAGAGATATTGATGAAGTTGAAATCGATGCCGAGGAATTTCATTCCCGCAAGCATCCAGGTGTAGCCCACCACTAGGGGAACCAAAGCCACCAGCGCGGCTCGAAAGCTACGGAAGTTCAGAAACAAAACCACCAGTATCAACGCCCCTGCAAGTGAGGTGGAAACGGTGAAATCCCGTCGCATGTATTCTCTGAGCTTCAGCCTCACCTCCGGGAAACCGAAGTACTCGAAGTCCTTTTCCTTAAGCCACGAAATGAAGTCATCCAACTTTTTTCCCTCTAGGTACTCGGGCTTCAAGCCCACGTGAATCACGTAGGTTCCTTGTGGGGTATGGTAATAGGTCTTCAAATCTTCCGGCAGAACTTCCACAAGCCGCTGTAAAAGTTCCTCCTCCGGGGGAAGCTTCTGGAGGCGTATGAGGAAGTTCCGAATCACCTCGAAATCGCGGCGCATGGAAGCGACAAGGGACACGAATTCGGACACGCGATCGGCGTATGCAGACATGGAATTTGCCAGGGTCAGAAGAGAGTCGACTAGGGCCGAAATGGAAACCGCCAGTTCCCCCGCCCCCAGGACCGCGGCGGCGAGTTCCCCTTGGGTCAGGAGAGCCGCCAGCTCCCGTGTACGTTGGATTTCCACTTCCCAGTTGGGCAAGTTCGTTTCCAAGAGGGATATCATGGTGTCCAGCGGTTGGAGAGGGATTGCCTGAAAGGCCACCTCTCCCCGCAGAAGTTCCGCAGGGAGCAAGTCCCGCAGGGACTGGGCGGTCTTGACCGCGGGATGAAGGGATAGCTCTTCGGAAGCCTCCCTCAGCTTTGGGGGGTCCTTCACGAAGATGAGGAAGTCGTTGTGGAACGAGACTTCACCCTGAAAGGCTTTCATCGCCTCCCGGGCTACTCGGGCCGCTTCGGTGGTGGGTGACAGCTCCTGGGGGACGAAACGAAAGTTCACCTGACTCGCCTGATAGGCCACGGCTCCCGTGAGAAGCAGGGTGAGTACGATGGCGGCCCAGCGGTTATAGAGGAGAAGACGGTAGGGGTGAAAAAGGCGCCTTTCGTAGCCCAACCCACGGGGGCGGAAACGCCCCTTGGATGCCCTATGGGCTAGGACAAGGAGGGCCGGCCCCAACAGAAGCGAGCTTCCCAGGGCGAAGAAGATACCTAACGACATTATGATGCCCATTTCCCGCAGCCCGAGGGAGCGCGCCAGCACAAGGCAGGTGAAGGCCAGCCCGGTGGTGACCGCTGCCCCAAGGGATGCGCTTCCCTTCGTGCGGATGGCCACCCGGAGGGCATCAGAAAAATCCGCGCCATTTCTGATTTCCTCCATCACGCGGGAGACGAGGTGAAGGGAATAATCCACACCCAGGCCGAGCACCAAGGCGGGCAGGAACACAGTGATCAAGTTAAACCCGGCCACGGAGAACTTCGCCCAGGCTACCGTGAGGAGGGCGGAGACGAGGAGGGGAAGGACGGTGGCCACGATGGCCACGATGGAACCCAGGGAGAGCACGAGGATCGCGAATACCCCCACGGAGGAGATCCAAGTGGTACGGGACAGGTCCTGACGAATAAGGGCCTGGCCTTGAGCCACGGCCACGTAGTTCCCCGTGATCCCGGCCTTCACCCCCAGCTCCTCCAGGTGGGCCCGTTCAACCGCCGCCTCGATGATGGCAGTTATCCGCTCGCAATAAAGCACGCCCGTGTATGAAGGGCGTTTTGGCCATATCTGCACCAGGAGCTTGGTGCGGTCGGGTGAGAACAGGGGTTGGGCTTCCGGAGGGGGCCGGGAGAGGAGCTCTGAAATGATCCCGGCGGCTTCGTGGAGCAACTTCCCCAACTCCGGAAGCTTGTCCATCCGTGAAACGAGCTCGCGGGCGAAGCGAACCTCCTCCCGGGCCCGCTCTAGATCTGCCCGGAGTTTCGCGGGGTCTATCTTTGCTGCACCGAGACGGGAGATGTCCTGCAACGCCTCGAGCTCTTCGGGTAGGGATTTCGTAGGTAGCACCCCAGTGGGGGTGTCAAGGGCAGGAAATATGGAGAGGACCTTTCGGGCTATCTCCCTCAAACGGCCCAGGGCTTGGGGATCCAACTGATAGAAGAGCAAGAGTTCCGGCGGTATCTCGATCCCCTCGCCGATGCGGAAGCTAACGCGGCGGATTTCCGGGTCCTCGAGTTCCCGTTCCAGACGCTGGGCGGCGGCCAGGAGAGTTCGTTCCCTGGCCTCCAGTGATCGGGGCGGATTCTTCAGGGTTAGGAGGACAGCGGCGAAATCGGCCGGGGTAAGGATATCCTCCACCTCCGCATAGGCTTTCACCAATGGGTCATCGGTGGGGAGAAGGTCGAAGATGGAGCTTTTGAGGGGGAGATGGCGGATGTAGTGGAGGGAAAGGAGGGAGAGGGCAACCGCACACAACAACACCAACTCAGCCCTTTTCAGGACG
Organism: Candidatus Acetothermia bacterium JdFR-50; assembly: GCA_002010365.1. Taxonomy (GTDB): domain Bacteria; phylum Bipolaricaulota; class Bipolaricaulia; order Bipolaricaulales; family Bipolaricaulaceae; genus UBA3571. The sequence goes on from MTNL01000027.1 coordinate 5,031, forward strand.
AAGTGCCCGATAGAAGCGAGGCCGCGATCTACTAAAGTCTCCTTGGGTTCGGGATCAGGCGGGTTGGATCTCGATGTCATAACCGGAAAGCTGGGCCGCGAGCTTTACGTTGTGGCCATCCTTACCAATGGCCTGGGGAAGATCCTTCTCGGGCACCTTCACAATGGCCTTCCGTTCCGCCTCATCCAGTTCCACGGCATAGACGCTGGCCGGGGAGAGGGCGCCTTTGATTATCTCCCGCGGGTCCTCGCTGAAGCGGATGATGTCCACCTTTTCCCCCGAGAGCTCCCGGGTGACCATGCGGATCCGCACTCCACCTGCTCCGATGCAAGTTCCCACGGGATCGATCCGGGGATCCAGGGCCCGCACGAGGAGCTTCGTCCGCACCCCAGGTTCCCGGGCTACTTTCACCACCTCCAAAAGCCCCTGTTCCAGCTCCGGCACCTCCAATTCCAGGAGCTTCACCACGAAGTCCGGGTGGGCCCGGGATACGTAGATCTTGGGATCTCCTTGGGTTTTCTCAACCCTGTAGAGATAAGCGCGGATCCGCCGCCCCATGATGTACCGTTCACCGGGGATCCTTTCCTTTTCGGGGAGAAGGGCCTCAGCTTCTCCTAAGTTTATCCAGACATTTCTGCCCT
>MTNL01000123.1 GCA_002010365.1 Candidatus Acetothermia bacterium JdFR-50
GCTGATCGACGTGTACTGGGAGGTGGGACTTTATCCCTGGGACCTGGCGGCCGGGTGGGCGATGGTGGAGGAAGCCGGGGGAACGGTGAGCGATTTGGACGGGGACGAGTTCGATCCGGTTTCCGGCCGGGTGCTCGCCGCGGGCTGCCGATCCCTGCACCGGGAGATACTCCGCATCCTTAGGTCCCTGTCGAGGGAAATAAAGGGCGTGTGACATGGAGACCTTCATCGGGGGAACCGACGATGAAGGAGGGATCCGTTCAGGTATCGTCCTTTCCCCCGGGGTTGCCTGTGGGGTGTAGCCGGATTCGCGCAATTTTGTTCAATTTTTTGCGCGGATTTGCTTGACTGTTGAGCGAAAACCGGTATAATGGACCGCGAGGAGGTGGTTGTATGCACAAACGCTGGATGCTGGTGGCGCTGACTATGGCGCTTGTGGTGGGGATTTTTATCAATGTAGTCGGTGTCGCGGCGGAAAAGGGAAAGAAACCGGTTATCGCCGTGGTGGTGAAGTCCATCGCCTATAGGTGGTTCCAGCGTATGGCGGAAGGGGTCCAGCAGTTCGCCAAGGATTACGATGTCATCGCCTTCCTCCAGGGTCCTCCCGTCGCCGATTCTGCCCAGCAGGTAGCCCTGATCGAGCAGCTGATCGCCATGGGGGTGGACGCCATCGTCAACGTCCCCTACGGCGTTCCCGAGAACGAGCCTGCTCAGAAGGAGGCCATGGATAACGGCATCATCGTCATCACCCACGAGGCCGCCACCACCCGCTACGCGGACTACGACCTCGAAGCCTTCGACAACAAGAGCTACGGCGAGGAGATGATGCGTCAGCTGGCCGAACGCATGGGATACGAGGGCGACTACGTACAGTTCGTGGGCTCCTTCACCAACGCCTCCCACATGGAGTGGCAAGAGGCGGCCCGGGCCTACCAGGAGGAACACTATCCCAAGATGCGGAGCCTCGGGATATTCGAGAGCAAGGAGACGGAGGCCTACACCGTGATGAAGGATCTCCTCAAGGCCTATCCCACCATCCGGGGCGTCCTGGGTTCCTCGGCCCTGGACGTGGTGGGCGCCGGCCAGGCCATCCAGGAGGCCGGATTGAACGATCAGATCGCCGTGGTGGGCACGAGCATCGTCTCCTACGCCGGGGAGCTCCTCAAGACCGGGGCGGTGGACCTCGCCATGTGTTGGGACCCGGCCCTCGCCGGGTACGCGGCGTGCGTGGTGGCGTACAAGCTCCTCATGGGCGAAGAGATAACCGACGGGATGGACCTCGGCGTCTCCGGATATGAGGACATCCGCATCGTGGTCAACGAACACGGCGTCCCCGTCATTTACGGCAAGGGTTGGATCCTCATCGATGCGAGCAACATGGATCAGTACAACTTCTGATCGGAATCCCTGGGACAGGGGGCGCCGGAGGTCCTCCGGCGCCCCTTTATCAATTACGAAGATGCCAACCTTTCTCCGGGTAGAACACATCAGCAAGCGCTTCGGCGGGGTCATCGCCCTGGACGACGTGTCGCTGGGGATAGAAGAGGGCCAGATAGTGGGCCTAGTGGGGGAAAACGGTTCGGGCAAATCCACGCTGATAAAGATTCTCTCCGGCGTTTACACGCCCGACCGAGGTGAGATCCACATCGGGGACCGGCGTTATAAGCGCCTCACCCCCATCCAAGCCATCCGGGAGGGTATTTCCGTCATCTACCAGGATTTCGCCCTCTGCCCCAACCTGAGCGTGGCGGAGAACATCGCCATCGCCCGGTGGGTGTTCTCTGGGAGGCGCACCATCCACTGGCGCCGCATGTACCGGGAGGCGGAGAGGGCCCTCCGGCAGATAAGCGATCAGATCCCGTTGGATATCGAAGTGGGACAGCTCTCCGCCGCCGACAGACAGATCGTGGCCATCGCCCGGGCCTTATTGGAGCAAGCCCGGCTTATCATCATGGACGAGCCCACCACCGCCCTCACGGAGAAGGAGATCACATCGCTTTTCCGGATGCTCAAGCGCCTGCGGGAAGAGGGGATCGCGGTGCTTTTCGTCAGCCACAAACTCCACGAGGTTAAGGAAATCTGCGATCGTATCGTGGTGTTGCGGGATGGCCGGAAGGTCTACGATGGTACCGCCGCCGAAGCGGACATCAGGGACCTGCAGGTGTACATGACCGGCCGGGTGGTGGAGCCGGTGCAGTTCGCGGCCCGCGCCGGGGAGGTCGAGGGGCCTCCCCTCCTCCGGGTCGAGGGGCTGACCCTGGAGCCATACTTCGCCGCCATCTCCTTCAAGCTCAAACGTTATGAGGTCCTCGGGATCACGGGGCTGCTCGGCTCGGGGCGGCGGGAGCTGGCGTTGGCCCTGATCGGGGTATTGCGGCCCGCCGCGGGAACGATGGAGATCGAAGGCCGTCCCGTGAAGATGGGGAACATCTGGGACGCTTGGAAGCTGGGAATCGCCTATGTCCCCGAGGACCGCATCTCCGAAGGCCTCCACCTCCCTTGCTCCATCACCGCCAACGTAATTTTGCCGAACATCCGGCGCCTCGCCGGCCCTTTGGGGTTCTTCAACTACCGGCGGCATCGGGGGATCGGCGAACGCTGGCGGCGGGAGCTGAGCATTAAGGCCCCTTCCGCCGAGACCCCGGTGCGGAATCTCTCGGGGGGAAACCAACAGCGGGTGGTGCTCGCCAAATGCCTCGCCACCGAACCGCGGATCTTGGTGTTGAACAGCCCCACCATGGGGGTGGACGTGGCCTCCAAGGCGGCGATCCACCGGTTCATCCGGGAGTTGTGCGATAGGGGGATGGGAATCATCCTGATCTCGGACGATATCCCCGAGTTGCTGCAGACGTGCGATCGGATACTGATCCTGAAACGGGGGCGGATATCCCATGCGCTCCGAGGCCGTGCCGTCACGGAGACGGAGCTCCACAAGATGCTGATGGAGGGGTGAAGATGCCGCGCCTCACGAGGAAATTTCTCGGCCGCCACGAGGTGATCCTCTTTTTGGCGGTGATCGCGATAAGCGTCATCATCGGCCTCTTCAACCGGGCGTTCCTCTCCGTGGCCACCATATTCGAGATCCTCCGGGGAAGCATCCCTTACGCCTTGATGGGTTTGGGGATATTGCCGGTGCTCCTCCTGGGAGAGGTGGACATATCCTTCGTGGGGGTGGCGGCCACCACCTCTTTGGTCGCCCATACCCTGCTGCACGATTTCGGATATGCGGGGGGGATCGGGGGGTACATCCTCATCGCCCTCCCCCTGGGGGCCGCCATCGCCCTGGCGGTGGGGCTGATAAGCGCCCTGTTCCGCCTGCCCGTATTCGCGGTGTCCCTGGGTTTTTGGCTGATGCTTTATGGGTTTAACCTCTTCTTCATAAGCCCCGAGATGAGGTTCGACCTCCCCCTGGGGCTTGTGGGCTTCTACAACCATTTCCTCATCAAAGTCCAGGATCCCATTGTGGGGGAGACCGGATTGCACGTGGCCGTGGTGTACGTGGTGCTCGCCGCAGTCGCCATCTGGCTCGTCTTGCGGCATACCGTCATTGGCCGGGGCTTTTACATCATGGGGGGAAACCGGGAGGTGGCAGTACGGACTGGGTACAGCCTAGTCAAGCTCTTGTGCGTCGCCATGGCGGTGAACGGGGCTTTGGCGGCTTTGGCGGGGGTGCTTGTGCTTCAGTGTGCGTACAAGCGGTTCTTCGATCCGATCCTTTTCCGGGGGGCAGAGCTATACGTGATCGCGGCGGTGGTCATTGGAGGCACTTCTATCACCGGGGGGAGGGGATCCGTGATCGGCGTGCTCCTGGGGGTCGTGTTCGTACAGGTGATCACCCGGGGGCTGATCTACCTGGGGGTGGAACCCACATGGCAGCAGTTAGTGGTGGGCTGCATGTTGGTGGTCTTCTTCATCCTCACGAGCCTCAGGGCGCGGCTTCTGGGCGGCCACCCGGGGCGTTCCGGCCTCACCCGGGGTGAGGGCAAATGAGGATCCGCTCCAAGAGCCGCGAAACGCGTCTCTCTTTTTCCCAGGTGGGGCTCGCGGTCCTGGAGCGCCGGAGCATCCTCCTCTTGGGGCTCTTGGTGGCCATCCTCTTCACCTTCGGCACCACCACTCCCCGGTTCCTGAGCTACCCCATGTTCCGGGTGATCACCTCCCAATGTGCGGAGATTGGGCTCATGGGACTCGGGATGGGGCTGGCGTGGATGGTCAACGGGGTGGACCTCTCGGTTAACGATACCGCCAACCTCTCAGCCCTCACCGCTGCCCTGACGCTCAAGCACGTTTCCCACGGCGGCTCCGTAGCAGTGGGTTGGCTCATTGTGAGTTACCTCATCGCCCTCCTCACGGGGCTTCTCTGCGGCACCCTGAACGGGATCCTTATCGGCTACCTGGACGTCCCGCCCATCCTCGCCACCCTTGGGGGCATGACCCTGTACCGGGGCATCTCCATAGCGGTGACCGGAGGAAGGGCCGTGGCCGGGCTCCCGGCTATGGTGGCGGTGGTCGGCCGCGGCACCGTTTTCAACATTCCCGTCCCCTTCCTGATATTCTTGGGCATATATGCCGCCATGTATCTCGTCCTCAACCACACTGCGTTCGGCTTCAAGGCCCGGATGGTGGGGATAAATGCCCGGGCGGCTTATTTCTCGGGGGTGAATTACCGACGTGTCATCATGTCGGTGTACATGATAAGCGGATTGCTGGCCGCGGCGGCGGGAATCATCATCATGGGACGCACCCGGTCCGTAGCGTACGAGTACGGGACCCAGGTGTACATCGTCTTCGCCCTCCTTATCACCAACTTGGCCGGGGTCACTGCAGGACACTATGGCATAACCGCCGCGGTCCTGGCCACCCTCACCCTACAGATCCTTTCCACCGGCTTTTATAGCCGTTTCATGACGTTGCCCGGGGGGCCGTTCTTCAACAACTTCCTCTGGGGGCTGTTCCTGGTGGCGGTATTGGTGTTCGCCCAACTTCTGAAGCGGCTCCGGGGCAAAAGCTGAATCCACCGGCTATGCCGGAAGCGGACATTTCTGTTTACCCGTTGAGGTTCAATGGGGACCCCTCGCGCAATATGAGGACATCCAGAGGGTCGCCCCTGAGGTTTTCCACGTAAAACCCAGGATTTTCGGTATGGATAGGTATGAGCATTTTAGGGGAGGTCTCCCTCGCGATTAAAAGGAGATCCTCTGGGCTCGCGTGGCCCGAGGCGTGGAGGCCTTTCTCGAAATGGAGATCCCCCTCCCCATCGATCCGGAATCCGTGCACCTCCATCCCGAAGTGCCTGAGCCACTCCCAGAGCCTGCGCATGTCGATCTCCTGTTCCTCCCCGTGGGCCTCGCTGGACGAGTAAATATAGACGCCCCCCTCGGGCTCAATATCGATGAGGTTCTTCAGGTCCCAAAAGCTGAAGGCGAGGATGAACCGCCCCGGGTCCTCCTGCACCTCCCGGGGCCCTACCATGCGGCCCCGGTGGCGTTCCCTGATGTCACGTTCCCATGCGCCCGGGTTTACCACCACATCGTTGTAGATCGCAAGATGCGGTGAGCCCAACACCCCTTCCAGCCAACCGCACATCTCCAGGGCCTCGAGGAGGTACATGTCCTTGGCGAGGACGACGAGGAT
>MTNL01000191.1 GCA_002010365.1 Candidatus Acetothermia bacterium JdFR-50
CACTTCCTTGGGATAGATCCGGGGTCCGCCGTAGATGTTGGCGAGGTAGGTCTCCAGGGGCGCGAAAGGTTGATCCAGGACCATCACCATGGTGTAGTCGTCCACGGCCTCGAGCTCCTGGACGTGGCTCCACAGGGCCTTGGAGGTGGACCCGTACTTGCCCCAGCGCTCCAGGGACGCCACCACGTCCTCGGCCTTCAACTCTTTTCCGTTGTGGAAGAGCACGCCTTTACGCAGATGGAAGGTGACGGTTTTCCCATCCGGGCTTAATTCCCAACCCTCAAGTAACATGGGTTTGGGGGTGTAATTCTCATCGAAGGCGAAGAGGCCCTCGAAGATGTGACGGGCGGGGATACTGGCGGCTACCCCCGTGGTGAGCTGCATATCCAGGGTACCGGGCTCGGAAGCCAAGGCTACCCGCAGAATACCTCCGGGCTTCGGTTCCGCGGCGCCCACAAGCGCGACTCCAACGAGCAAAACGACAAAAAACGCGAGCTTACGATACATTCACCCTCCTTGGTGATATGGGTTAAAAAAATCGACTTTCTAAGTAGAAAATCACCTCCTTCTCCGGTTCTTCGGGGGCATTATACCGGAAGCGGCCAAGTTGTCAGTCTGCCTAACAACTTGATAGCATTGCCGATGGTGGGACCAAAAAACTGAATGCGGCGATAAGGAGCGTGAGATGATCGACCTTACCGTCAATGAGGAGCAACTTGCGCGGACCGCCCAGCGGGCCCGGGAACGGGGGATCGTTGTCCCCACCTTCAGGCAGATGCGCGACCCCCAAAGACATGTCCCCGAGAAGATCAAGGAGCGCCTCAAGGGGATCGGCCTCTGGGACCTCCACCCCCTGAACCTCTTCCGCATCACCTGGAAGAACGAGCCCGTGCCTGAGGGCGGGCTCTACGGCCCCGTAAACCGCCTGGTCTTCCCACCCGAGCTCACCGGGGTGGACGCGGTCATCATCGGGTTGGTGGGAAAGTGGTTCCCCACCGGATCCCACAAGGTGGGGGCCACCTTCGGGTGCCTCGTTCCCCGCCTCGTCACGGGCCAGTTCGATCCCACGTTTCACAAGGCCGTCTGGCCCTCCACTGGGAACTTCTGCCGTGGCGGGGCTTACGTGGCGAATCTCCTGGCGTGCGAGTCCATCGCCATCCTCCCCGAGGGGATGTCCCGGGAGCGGTTCGAGTGGCTTTCCAAGGTGGCCGGCGAGGTGATCGCCACCCCGGGGACGGAGTCCAACGTGTGGGAGATCTTCCAGAAGTGCAAGGAGCTCGAACGCACCCGGGAGAACGTGATGATCTTTAACCAGTTCGAGGAGTTCGGGAACCACCTCTGGCATTACGCCGTCACCGGCCCGGCCATGGAGGAAGTCTTCGGAGAAGAGGCCCGGGAAAACCAGCGCCTGGCCGGGCTCTTCCTCACCTCTGGCTCCTCCGGGACCTTGGGCTGCGCTGACTACGTCAAGGAGAAGTTCCCCCACGCGGTGCTCGGAGTAGGGGAGGCGTGGCAGTGCCCCACCCTCCTCTTAAACGGCTTCGGCGAGCACCGGATCGAGGGGATCGGCGACAAGCACGTCCCTTGGATCCACAACGTCCGGAACACCGACCTCGTCATGGCCATCGACGATGAGTTCTCCATGCATCTCATCCGCCTCTTCAACGAACCAGAGGGTCAAGATTACCTGGTAAAGCAAGGGGTTCCCCCCTCCCTGGTGGAGAGGCTCCCTTGGCTGGGGATCTCGTCGGCGGCGAACTTAGTGGGGGCGATAAAGCTCGCCAAGTACTACGAGCTCACCTCCCGGGACGTGGTCCTCACCGTCTTCACCGACTCCATGGAGCTGTACCAGTCGCGGATCCAAGAGATGCGGGAGAAGTTAGGGCCCTACTCCCGGGAGCAGGCGGCCATTGACTATCACCGGTTCCTCATGGGGATCGACACCGATAAAATCCAGGAGCTCACCTATTGGGACCGCCGTCGCATCCACAACCTCAAGTACTACACCTGGGTGGAGCAGATGGGGAAGTCGGCGGAGGAGCTCCTCCGGCAGTGGTACGACTGGCCCGATTATTGGGACCGCATCCACCGGCAGGTGGAGGAGATCGACCGCTTTATTGAAGAGTTCAACGCCCGTACCGGGCTTCTGGCGGAGCTGTGAGGTTTGAAAAAAGAGGGGATCCCGCTGGGGTCCCCTCTTTTTGGTATCGGCATGGTTCAAAAGAGCGTGAGCTGGGAGGTTTCCCCCTCTTCCTCCAGGGGGATCTTTATCTCGCCGTAGACCCCATCGTAGCCAGGGCGGATCTCCAGCTCCCCCTGCCGGACCTTCAGGATAGCTTCCCCGATCGGCCCGGGAATCGCCGTCCGGATCTCCTCCTCTGGCAGGTCTAACAAGATGGAAAATTCGCTCCCGAAGCGCTCCACGAGCTTGCGGTACTCCTCCAGTACGCGCTTGGTTCCCTTTCCTACTCCCATGGCCTGGGCGATGATCTCCTCGAGAGGCACCAGAGATCTATAGGGGATGGCGCCCTCGGGCTCGAATCCCTCGGGCCTGTCGGCCAGGGCCTCCACCCGGTGCAGCACCCCCACGGTGAGGGGGCGGCCGCATACCGGGCAGCGGTTCCCGAGCTTGAGGGATTCCTTAGGGGGTAGAACCACGTTGCAGGCCCGATGCCCATCGTAATGATACTTTCCCTCTTCGGGGAAGAACTCCACGGTGAAGAGGAATCTCTTCAGGTCCTTCTCCCGGATGGCGGAGATCAACGTCCCGTAGTTCAACGCGGGGAGGTCGAATACACAGGCCTCGCGGCCCAGCCGTGAGGGGGAGTGGGCATCGGAGAAGGAAACCAAGCTCAGCCGGTCCAGGGCCGAGAGCCGCCAGTTCATGGGGGGATCGGAGGAGAGGCCGGTCTCGATGGCGAAGATCTTCTCCGCGTCTTTCCCGAAGGCCTCTTCCAGGGAGTCGAATCCGGAGTTGGAGCCGAAGATGGAGTACCAAGGGGTCCAGGCATGGGCCGGTATCACCGCCGCCTCAGGGGAAGCCCCGAGGATCACCTGCAAGAGCTTCCTCCCCGGGATCCCCAGTGTGGGCCTCCCGTCGGCGGCCAGATTCCCCAGCCTGGAGAGCTCCCGGTTTATCTTTGCCGCGTCCTCCAGGCTCGGCACCAATACCAGGAAATGGACTCGACGCTGGCGCCCATCCTGGCTCCAGATGCAGGAGATCTCCCCGGTGATGAGAAAGCGCGCCCCCTCGTATTCGTAGATCCCCTCCGCCACCGGCCCGAGCTTGTGGGAAAGCTCCCGGAACCATTGGGGATGGGTGAAGTCCCCGGTCCCGAGGAGGTCGATCCCCTTCCACTTCGTCCAACGGGCGAGGTGTTCCAGGTCCATGTCGCGACTGGTGGCGCGGGAAAAACGCGAATGTATATGCAGATCGGCAATAACTCTCACGAAGGGAATTATAGCGTGTCCCATCGGGGAAAACAGCTCCTTGCACGTCCCGGTCGAGTGGGGTAATGAACCCCGAGGGAGGTGACCCGATGAGGCTTGGCGTAACGGCGAGCGCGGTTTTGTTCTTGGCGATGCTGGGGCTTTCGGGGGAGTTGCGGATAGGGATTTCGGGGGAGCCGTGGAACCTCGATCCGGGCCTTTATACCGACATCGCCTCGGTATGGCTTATCCAAAACATCTACGATCCCCTGGTGGAGCTTTCGGTGACCGGTGAGCCGCTTCCGGATTATTCCCTGGCCGAATCGTGGGAGTTCAACGAGGAGGCCACCGCGATAACGCTGCATCTCCGCCGCGGGGTGAGGTTCCACGATGGGTCGGAATTCACCGCTGAGGATGTGGTCTATAACTTCCAGTGGATCTTGGATCCCGACAACGCTTCCCCAGTGAGGAAGGATCTGGGCCCGATAACCGCTGTGGAAGCGTTGGATCCGTATTCGGTGAAAGTCACCTTCCAGTATCCCTTCCCGGAGGCGCTTCAGTACTGGTCACGGGCGCTGATCGGGATCGTACCCGCCGGCTCACGGCAGGGGAAGGAGACCCCCTTGGCGCGCCACCCCATCGGGACCGGCCCATATCGGTTCGTAGAGTGGAAGAAGGGCTCATACATCGTCCTCGAGCCCTTTACCGGATACTGGATCGAGGGCGTTCCGCCGGAAGGAATAACCCGGGTGAAGTTCCTCTTCTTCGGGGACGAAGCTTCCAAAGTGGCCGCGTTGTTAGCCGGGGAGGTGCATATCGTTGATTGGATTTCTCCCCGCGATTACCTGGCTTTACAGGATGCTCAGGGAATAAAGCTCGCACGGATCCCCGGCGTTCAGCACCAGTATATGGCGCTGAATCTGGCTTCCCACCCGTTTGGGATCACCAAAGACGAAGTGGGGAGCGAGGAAGTCATCCAGCGGGCGTTGATGGCCCGTAAGTTCGTGATGTACGCCATCGACCGGGAGGAGATCCGGGACGAGGTCTTCTTTGGGCTTGCCACCATTATGTACGGGCCGTGGTACCCGGACTCCGAGTGGTTCTCCCCCAAGCTCCGGGGACGGGTCCTCCATGATCCAGAGCGGGCGAAAGCGTACCTGGAAAAGTACTATGAGCTAGGCGGAGAGAAACCCCTCAGCTTCAAGATCATCGCCACCAACACCGGCTGGTTCGTGGACGTGGCCACGCTGATTCAGGCCCAGCTCAAGCGCTACAGCGTGGAGGCGGAGGTCATCCCCCTGGAGAAGAGGAGCCTCTTCGCCACCCTGAAGACGTTGGACTGGGAGGCAGCGGTGGAGGACTTCGCCCACGGCATCCCCGCCGTGCTTAGATGGCTGCGTTTCGGGTATTACAAGGTGCCGAACCACAACCACTGGTACCACGCCGCCGAGGACCTCCCGCCCCAGTACTATCCCACCCATCCCGGGCACGAGGAATTCTGTCGTTTGTGGGATCTGGCCTCTGTCGAGCCCGATGTGGAGAAGAGGAAGGGACTCGTATGGGCTATGGAAGAGATGTTGGTGGAGAACGTGATCCGCATCGATCTCATGATGGTGGACAGCCTTCTTGCCTGGCGGAAGGAGGTCCGTTTCGCCGAAGGCAGCGTCCAGCTCCTCGGCACGCTGCATCTGAAAACCGTGACCGCGTTCGAAGGTAGTTAAAAAAGGGGACGGGGAGGGTGAGGGCCTATCTGATAAAACGTTTGATCTTTGGGATCCTTACCCTCCTCGTCTCAAGCTTTCTCATCTTCTCCCTTCTCCGAGTCGTCCCCGGTGGACCAGTGGACGCGCTTATCGAAGAGGGCTGGGACGATCCCGAGCTCAGGGAGCAGCTTAGGCATAAACTTGGCCTAGATCTCCCTTTCCCTGAACAATACATCCGTTGGTTGGCGGGGGTGATTCGGGGAGATTTCGGTGTTTCCCTGGTCCTTTACCAAGGGGAAGAGGTTGGTGCAATCATTTTGGAACGATTCGGCGTTACCGCCCAGCTCGCTCTGCTTTCGCTGGCCATCGCCCTTTTGGTGGCTTTCCCCGCGGGGATCGTCTCCGCGCTCTATAAGGACAAGTTGCCCGATCACGTCTTTCGCGTGGTGGCGTTGGCGGGTGTTTCCACCCCGAACTTCTTCCTAGGGA
>MTNL01000009.1 GCA_002010365.1 Candidatus Acetothermia bacterium JdFR-50
CAGGCGCCGAACTTGGGGCCGCGGTTGCAGTAGCCCAAAAGCTGGGGCACCAGGTTCCCCGAGAACCTCCCGAGCCCCCCCTCCGCCGCCGTCCGCTCCCCGAACCGCTCCACCCGGTCGGGGCGGACCGAGGGCCCTACGAACAGCACCGGAACCGGGTCCGGGGTGTGATCCCCATAGTCGATGGGGGTGGTGTGGTCCCCGGAGAAAGCGAGGTGGACCTCGTCGAGGTTCAACTTCTCGAGGAGCGTCCCGAAGAACTCGCGGTCGATGCGCTCGATGAACCGGGTTTTCGCCTCGGGATCGTGGTCGTGGCCGGCGTTGTCGGTGCCCTTGATGTGGACGAACACGAAATCGTAGGTCTCCAGGGCCCTCAGGGCTGCCCTGGCCTTGGCCAAAAGATCTGTCTTGAGGTCGCCGGTGGCCTCCGGGACCTCGATGACCTCCAGTCCCGCCGCCCGGGCCACCCCCTTGTACAGCGCCCCGCCGGCGATGCAGGCGGCCCGGATCCCGTATTTCTCCGTCACCGGGAGGAGATGCGGCATAACCGCCGCTCCCCTGAGTAGCACGATGTTCCCCGGGGGCTTCCCTTCCTGGGCCCGGCGCTTATTCACGGGGTGGTCCCGCAGGAGTGCGTAGGCCTGGCGGGTGGTCTCGTTCAGAACCTCGGCGGTGCGGCGGGCGGCTTCGGAGTCGTCCAGGGGCTTCGCCTCCGCCACCGGGACCCCGGTCTCGTGGGGATCGGTATCCGAGACCGCCGCGGAGAGGCCCTCCCCCCGCAACACCAGCGCCCCCCGGTGCTCGGTGGACGCCTGGAAGAACGCTTCCACTCCAAACTTTTGTAGATCGAGCCTCTTCAAGGCCTCCGCCAGTTCCTTTCCCTCCGCGAGCCTCCCGGCGCGGCGATCCAGCACGATGAGCTTCCCGTCCCGCTCCTCCACGGTGGCGAAGTTGGCCCGGAAGCAAACGTCCCCGGCCCGGACCTCCATCCCGATCCCCAACGCCTCGAAGGCCCCGCGGCCGGTGTAGACCTCATAGGGATCGTAGCCGAAGATGGAGAGGTGTGAGGTGTCGGAGCCCGGGCGCACCCCGGGGGCGATGGGGTCCATGAGGCCGCAGGCCCCCTTCCGGGCCAGGCGATCCAGGTTGGGGGTGGAGGCCCGCTCGAGGCACGTGGCGTTCCCCCAGTCGGTGGGCCTCCCTCCGAGCCCATCGGCGATGACGAGAATGGCCTTGTAGGTCTTCCCCATCTCCTCCTCCTTCAGATCCTCCGCTTAAGGTAATCGACCAGTTCGCCCACGGGGACGTACTCTTCTTCCCCCGTGGAGAGGTCCCGGGTCTTGACTTCGCTGCGGGAGAGCTCCTCCTCCCCCAGGAAGAGGGCGTAGCGGGCGCCGCACCTCGCCGCGGCCTGGAGGCGCTTGCGCAGGGAACGTCCCGCGTAGTCCATATCGGAGGGGATTCCCGCGCGCCGCAATGTCGCCAGGATCCTCAGGGCCTCGGCCACCTCAGCTTTCCCCACGGGGAGGAGGTAGACTCGGGGGCCGGCGATGATGTGGTAGCACCGATGGGATACATCCCGTTCCCCGAGGACGAGGATCAAGCGCTCCAGCCCCCCGGCGAACCCCACCCCGGGGGTGGGCGGTCCCCCCAGGACTTCCACCAGGCCGTCGTAGCGGCCTCCACCCAAAAGGGCGTCCTGGGCTCCCAGGTCCCGGGAGGCGAGCTCGAACACCGTCCGGGTGTAGTAATCCAGACCCCGCACGAGCTTGGGGTCCATCTCGTACGCGAGCTCCAGGGCGTCCAGGTACTGGAGTAGCCCCTCGAAGTGGGCCCGGCACTCCTCGCACAAGTAATCGATGCTCCTCGGGGCGTCCCGGGCGATCTCCTGACAGGTGGGGACCTTGCAGTCGAGGATCCGTAGGGGGTTCTCCACCAGGCGGCGTTGGCAATCGGGGCAGAGCCTTTCCCGATGCGGCAAGAAGTATTCGCGTAAAGCTTCCCTATACCTCGGGCGGTCCTCGGGACACCCAATGGAGTTCAGCCGCAGAAAGAGACCTTCCCGCCGGAGCCCCAACCGCTCCATGATGTACCAGGCGAGATCGATCACCTCCGCGTCCAGGGCGGGGTCGAGGGAGCCTATGGCTTCGACGCCGTATTGGTGGAACTGGCGCTTCCGCCCCTTCTGGGGCTTTTCATACCGGAACATGGGACCGAGGTAGTAAAGCTTCGCCACGCCCCCCCTGGCGTGGAGGCCGTGCTCGATGTAGGCCCGCACCACCGACGCGGTGGCCTCGGGGCGGAGGGCGAGCATCTGGCCCTTTTTGTCGGGGAAGACGTACATCTCCTTGTGGACGATGTCGGTGGCCTCTCCCACCCCCCGGGCGAAGAGCTCCGCCCGCTCCACGATGGGAGTACGGATCTCCCGGTATCCGTAGATGGCCACCGCCTCCCGGATTTCGGCCTCCACGTACTGCCACAGGAGAGCCTCCTCGGGGAGGATGTCGGTCATCCCGCGGACGGCCTCCACCTTCATTCGGCGAGCCCCTCCCCCTCGGCCAGCTCCTCCTCCAGGCGGATCATCTCGATCAGGGCCTCGGCGGCCTGGGCGCCTTTATTGCCCAGCTTCCCCCCGGCCCGCTCCAGGGCTTGCTCCTGAGCATCGGCGGTGATCACCCCGAAGGCCACTGGGACCGGGAGCTCCAGGGAGAGATTGGCGATCCCCTTGGCCACCTCGGCGGCCACGTACTCGAAGTGGGGCGTGGCGCCGCGGATCACCGCGGCCAGGGCCACGACGCCGTCCACCTCCCCGCTTTCCGCCAGGGCCTTGACCCCCCGGGGAAGCTCGAACGCCCCGGGGACCCAGGCCACATGGATATCCTCTTCCCGCACCCCCAGGCGCAGGAGCCGGTCCAGGGCGCCCTCCAGAAGCTCCCTGGTAAACACGTGGTTGAAGCGGGACGCTACGATCCCTACTCGCAGGCCCTCTCCGTTCAGCTTCCCCTCGTGGATACGCACGGTCGCCTCCCGGCCGATTTGGTGACGGTCGTTTAGCTTAGCCCCCCGGGGAAGGGGAGGCAAATATCTCCCAATGTGGGCGTTCCGCTACAGGGGCTTAGCGATCACGGCCGCCACTCGTACACCGCCTCGTTCCACTCAAAGCACCCGGGCGGAAGGGGGGCAAGCAAGGGATGGATTCCGGAAAGGAAGGTTTCAACGAGGAGCTCGGTACTCAACCAGCCCAGAAAGCCCCCTTCTATCCGCAGGACGCTCCTGTACCTGAAGGACCACGCCCCCCAGATGCCGGTGCCCTGGAAGGACGGGGGGACGTGGTGGTGGTAGGTCCAGGTCCCGGCGGGGCTTCCCGTCCTCCCTCACGCCTCCGGCGACGTACAGGGTTCCCTCATGGAAGAAGGCCACGTGGAACCTCCGGGCCGGCGGCGCTTTTCCCGCCGCGAACCTGCGCCACTCGTTGGTCTCAAGATCCAGGATCCTCAGATCTCCCAACAGGCCGGACTCACCCATGCCGCCATAGAGGACCACCTCGTGGTCCGATACCTGAGGTCAAACTGACCCCCAGCTGTGCCGGCGGGGGAGCAGTGGTGGGCAACGGCTCCCACCGATTCCCGACGAAACCGCAGATCTCGTTCTGCAAATCCCCCCGGTAGTCCTCGCCCTCGAACCTGAGAACGCGCCCGTCGTCCAGGACCACCACCGCGGGCCTGTACCTCGCGCTCGGGCTATCGGGGGCAGGGATCTGGTTCCAGGACTCGGCATATCCCGCGAGCGCCAACACGAGGAACACCACCATCGCCGAAAATCTCCGTTCGACGCGCATCCGCCTCACCTCCTGAAATGGTGAAAGGCCCTTACACCCTAGCGCTCTGGGACATTTCCCCTCAAGGGCCAGGGGAGAAAACCCCTCGCCTCGGCCCGATGCCTGGGTTGCCCGAGCCCCTGGGCGCGTTAAGGTCTGGGGACGCGAGAGAGGCGATTCCATATGCCCCACGATGGAGGGACACAGCTCGTGCAACGCGGCGCCTCCCGGGTCAGGGAGCTCGTGGCTCGGAAGGACTGGCGGGGGTTGCGGGGGTTCCTGAGCTCGTTCCCCCCTCCGGATATCGCCGAGATCCTGGCCGAGCTACCGGAGGAGGAGATGGTGATCGCGTTCCGGCTGCTTCCCCGGAAGCTCGCTGCCGACGTCTTCGCCGAGCTGGACGTGGAGAAGGAGGAAGCCCTCCTCGAGCGGCTACGGGATCGTAAGCTCCTTCAGGTCCTCTTGGAGCTTCCCCCGGACGAGCGCACCGACCTCCTGGAGGAGCTCCCCGGAAGACTCACCCAGAAGCTCCTCAACATCCTCCCCCCCGCCGAGAGGCGAGAGGCCCTGGAGCTTTTGGGATACCCCGAGAACAGCGTGGGACGCCTCATGACCCCCGATTACGTGGCCCTGAAGCCCTACTGGACCATCGAGGTGGCCCTTGAACACATCCGCCGGTTCGGCCGCGACGCCGAGACGGTGAACATGGTGTACGTGGTGGATGAGAAGTGGCACCTCCTGGACGACATCCCCCTGCGCCGGGTGATTCTGGCCCCGCCGGAGACCGATGTGGCCACCATCATGGACCACCACTTTGTGGCCGTCGAGGCCCACGCCGACCAGGAAGAGGCCATCCGCCTCATGGAGAAATACGACCTCATCGCCCTCCCGGTGGTGGACCGGGACGGGGTGCTTTTGGGCATCGTCACCGTGGACGACATCCTTGACGTCCTGGAGGAGGAGTTCACCGAGGATGTCCAGAAGGGGGCGAGCGTGGTTCCCCTTGGGACGAGCTACACCGCGG
Source organism: Candidatus Acetothermia bacterium JdFR-50 (assembly GCA_002010365.1). Classification (GTDB taxonomy): domain Bacteria; phylum Bipolaricaulota; class Bipolaricaulia; order Bipolaricaulales; family Bipolaricaulaceae; genus UBA3571. The sequence goes on from MTNL01000009.1 coordinate 4,842, forward strand.
CTTCTACCTTCGTCCTCTTCCGCAAGCGGGTGGTGTGGCTTTTGCTTTTGGCCTTGGCCGGGTTTCTCTCGGGGAGCGTTATCTCCGCCTTCGAGGAGGTATTGGGGAAGGTGATCGCCTTGGCCGCCTTCATCCCCGTCCTCATCGATACCGGGGGGAACACCGGCACCCAGTCCGCCACCCTCATTATCCGGGCCATCGCCACCGGCGAGCTCACCCTCAGGCGGTGGCTCTCCGTGGTGACGAAGGAGTCGGCGGTGGGGATCCTCCTGGGGACGGCGCTGGGGAGCGTCCTTTACCTCTGGAGCTACGTATGGAAGGGGGACCCGCGGGTGAGCGTGGCTGTGGGGCTCGCGGTGGTGTTCATCGTGCTCTTCGCGAACTTGGTGGGAAGCCTCCTCCCCATCCTCCTTACCAAGCTCCGCTTGGACCCGGCGGTGGTGAGCAGCCCCCTGATAACCACGGTGATGGACGTCACCGGCCTCCTCATTTACTTCGGCATCGCCACCGCCATCCTCTCTTGATCCCCACGGTAACTGGCGCGCAGCAGCCGTCGGGCCGTATACTCCCGCGGGATGCACGGACACGAGCATCTCACGGTCGAGAGAGTGAATTGCTACGTGATCACCGTGAGCGATACCCGCACCCCGGAGACCGACGAGAGCGGGAAGCTGATTGTGGACGCCTTGAGGCGGGCCGGACACGGGATCCGGGGCTACGCCGTGGCCCCGGACGAGGTCGACGCC
>MTNL01000074.1 GCA_002010365.1 Candidatus Acetothermia bacterium JdFR-50
CGTGTGACACCTTGGATATCCTCTTCGGTACCGGTGGCCACGATCTCCCATCCCGGCGGGGCCTGGATCTCCACCGCATATTCCGCCACCTCGGCCACCACAGCATCGCCCCATCCCAAAACCGGCTCCACGATCCATTCCCCATGCCAGGGGGCAAGGAACGGGTATGCCTGCGCGACCGATACCGACTCCGCTCCCGCTGTCAAAGTCCCGTAGCCCCTGCCCGGGAAAAGGGGAATCTCGAGGGAATAGGAGAACGTCACGGAGAAACTCTGTCCCTCCTTTACCGCGGGGAAGACGACTACCGCGGTGGTGTCCTCCGAATTCCACGGGATCTCGCCTTCCCCCCCGCTCACCGAGTGCAGGATCGGCGGAGCGTCATAGCCCTGGAAGAAACGGAAGACCAGGACATCCTCGGGGGCCCGGCCCACAACCTGGGCTTTTCCCTCCAGCGTCCAGCCATCCCAGTGAGGATAGAGCTGGAAGCTCAACCGGTAAGACAATTCGGACGCAGTGGCAGAGAGAAAGAAGATTAGGACCGAAATAACAATGCACGAGAATCTACTCAACCTTCAACGCTCCTGGCGACGCAGGAAGGCGGGATAGTCGAGGTCGGTGCGATCGACCTTCTTCCCCTTCTTGGTGGGAGGCACTTTGGGGATCTCCTCTTCCTCCTCCATGATGAAGACCTCCTGGAAGTCAGCGGCGATCACGGTGATCCGGAGAAACCCGGTAAACTCGTCCCTGACCACCGCTCCGAAGACGAGCTCGGCCTCGGTGAGGGCTTCTTTGCGCACCGTCTCCGCGGCCTGGGTCACCTCCGCCAGGGTGAGATCTTCCCCTCCGGTGACGTTGAGGAGGATTTTGCGAGCGCCCCGGATGGTCCCCCCCTCCAGGAGGGGGTTCTGGCATGCCTCCTTGGCGGCACGCACGGCACGGTTGTCTCCCTGGGCCTCACCGGTACCCATCATCGCCGTCCCTGCGCCCCGGAGCACCGAGGCCACATCGGCGAAGTCCAGGTTCACCACCCCCGGCACGGTGATGAGATCGGTGATGCCCTGGACGCCCTTGAGGAGGACGTCATTGGCCAAAGAGAACGCCTGGAGCATGGTGGGCTTTTGGTGCGCGAGGGAGAAAAGCTTGTCGTTATCGATCACGATCACCACGTCCGCCGCCTCGCGAAGCTCCTTCAGCCCCTCCTTGGCCCGCTCCGCCCGGGCCGCGCCCTCGAAGGAGAAGGGCAAGGTCACCACCCCCACGGTGAGGGCGCCCAACTCCCGGGCGATCCGAGCGATCACCGGGGAAGCGCCGGTACCCGTGCCGCCCCCCAAACCGCATGTCAAGAATACGAGGTCCGCCCCCTCAAGGAGCGACCTGAGCTCCCAGGCCACCTCCTCGGCGGCGAGTCTGCCCTTGTGGCGGTCCCCGCCAGTGCTCCGCCCCCCCGTCACCTCGCGGCCTAGCTCCAGCTTCTCATCCGCCCGGCAGACGGAGAGGATCTGGGAATCGGTGTCCACTGCCACGGTACGCACGCCCCGCAACCCCACCTCCCGGATTCTCCCCAAGGCGTTGATCCCCCCATTGCCCACTCCCACCACCACAATGTTCGCTCCCGGCTCCTCCTCCGCCGCCCGCTCGATTTCTTCCACCAAGGGGAGCTCGGTGACCTGGACCGCCACCGGACCGAACACTTCTTCCACCGCGGCCCGGAGCTTGGGGAGCTTGCGGATAACGTAGTTCTTTTTGAATTTACTCTCCACCTCGATGATCAGGACATCGCCACTTTTGCGGACCTTAGCGGGATCGGAGGGAAGACAGGCGCGGAGGACTTGGTCCTTGAGCGCCCCCAAGACCTGGCGCCACTTTTGGTGAAGCCCCTTCTCTCGCTCGTCCATGGCCCTTTCCCATTGTGTCCCCAGGCAGGGATTTGGTCAACTTAGGGGATCAATGAAGGTATTTCCCTGAAATCATGGGTTACCACATGGGCTGCCTTTTCCACCCGAGGATCCTTGGGGGCGTAGGCGATCCCGAAACCCACAGTACGGAAGACCACGATGTCGTTGAAGTTGTCGCCCACGAAGGCCACCTCCCCAGGATCGAGGCCGTACTCCGCCACCACCCTGCGCACCACCTTATCTTTCTCCCACAGGGGAACGCGCAGGATCGCCCGGCCGCTGAAACGCCCCTCCCGCACCTCGAGCACGTTGGCGATGGCGAAGTCCAATCCCAGGTCCTCCCGCACGTAGTCCGCCACCAGGCTCAGGCCCGAGGAGACGATCCCCAGGATCATCCCCCGGGCCTTGAGCTCCCCGATGGCCTCCCGCGCCCCCTGGGGATAAGGGGGCGGGAGGAGGCGTTCCAGGATGGGGCGGACCTCTTTGCCGGCAAGGAGCGCGGCGTTCGCCTGGAGCCACCGGTCGTAGAGCTCCGGGTGGGGGAGATAGCGTTCCTGCACCCGGCGCCACTCCTCGGCGAGCCCGGCGGCGACCCCGATGGCACCCCAGCTGGACTCGAAATCCACCTCGCGATACCGCACCAGGGTCCCGTCGAGATCGAAGAAGACGGCGCGGATCCTCCTCATGGGAGGATGAGCTTTTCCACCTTCTGGAGTCCCAACGCCTTCCAGCGTTCCTCCGGGATCTCTAGGGCGAAGATGAAGGCCTTCTCCGGCTCGTAGATTTTCTCCGGATCCGGTTCCATGGAAATCTCTCCAACGAAGTTCCCTTCCACATCGAAAAGGATGAGCTCCAGGGGGAGGTAAACATTGCGCATGTGGAACCGAAACTTGCCGGGCTCATCCCAGACAAAGAGAATGGCTAAGTCCTTCGCCCACTCGGGGGGCAGGGCTTGGAAGCCCAAAAAGCGCTCGTGGTCCTCATCGGCCACCAAGACCTCCAACTCGGCCTCGTTTCCCTGGGAGTCCACCAATAGGGCCGTGCGCTTGCCCACGGTGGAAAGGGCCCCCAGGACCATTCCCACGACATCCCGGTCCTTGAGGGGCGCAGGGTCCTCCCCTCCACCACCGAAGTACACCGACTCATCCCCAATGCCATCTCCATCTTCGTCCTTGCCGCGATACTTCGAGTACCAATTTCCCTTCCCCATCGGCGCCCAGACGTTGTCACCCAAGTCCCGGCCGTCGCGCTCGTAATCCCAAAATAGGTTCTCGTAGATCCAGGTTTCGCGAGTCTCGGTGCCGAGGTAGATAGCCTCGAAGGAGCGGTAAAGGAGGTTCCGCCGCACCGTGTTCCCGGTGGGAAACGCTTGCTTGTAAGCTTCTTCGAAGATGATAGCGATATTGGCGAGAGCGATGAGGTTTTCCTCTATCATCCCCTGTGATCCCAAACTATCCACGCCGTATCCGCAGCGGATCATGGTGTTTTCGGCGACACGGTAATTGGACGTAGTGCCACGGATCTCCACCCCGATGTCGTTCTCGGAAAACACCGATCCGGTCACCTCGGCCCGGACGGAGGATTCGAGTTTCACCCCGATCCGATCCTGATAGAAGAGGTTGTGAGCAGCCGTGAAATCCTGGGACGCCCCGGCGACATAGATGCCAATGGCGTTTTTGTAGAAAGTGTTCCCCTTCACCGTCACCGAGTTAGACGCGTCAACGCTCACCCCATGGCCATTTACGAAGAGGCCACAGTTTTCCACCTGGGTATTGTCGGAGAGGAACACCTTCACGCCAGCGAGCTTGCTGTTGGCGATCCGCTTACAGTCCCGAATGATGACGGCCTGGGAGTGGTAAACGCTGATCCCTACGGCGGGATTGAGAAAGAGATCCGCGCCTTGGACGGTGATTCCTTCGGAGAAAACGATATAAATTCCATCCCCGTTGTAAACCTTGACGCCCGAGAGGACGACGTTTCGGGAAAAGGCCAAGGTGATATGGCCGGCCTCTATGCCCGATATCTCCTCTCCCTCCAGGCCGAAGTAGTACTTGACTGGCCGTCCGTTGACGGTGTTGGTGTCCGAGATAGCGTGATCGAAATGGGCCCGGTCCAAACCGGTCACCCGGAGTCCCAATCGTTTCACTTCCAGGTAATTATCGCTGAGGGTGAAGTCGGTGGAATTAGCGATGATGATCCCGTTAAGGGAGTCCCTTACGATGTTGTCCTCGACGGTCCCGTGGGAGGAGAAGTTCACGTAAATGGCCGCACCATCGGGATCCATGGCTCCGCGGACAAGACACCCCCGGATGACGAAGTACTTGTCCACGTTCTCCACTCGGATCCCGTACGGCTCCCCCTGCAAAAGGATCTCCCAGCCGGCGATGACGTATGGGTCTTCAGGTGTGCCGCTTCCGGCGACCACCCCGTTCTCCGCGGTGAAATCGTCGTTGGAGAGTATCACGATGGGCCCCCTAGTGGCCGCCATAGTCCCTACGGAAATGAGCGCCGCCAAAAGGAGCGCGAAAACTTTCATGTTTTCCTCCTTTCGTCGCTGGCCAAACGATAACGCCTCAATACCCCTGGGGCAAAGGAAGGGTATAATCCGCCCGAACGATGGCGGCGAAAAAGATGGCGACCGCCCTGATCGCGGCGATAGGGATCTTTGTAGCGGGGTGTTCAGCGCCCCGGGAAAAGCCCCCTGTCGCCGCCTTTACCTTTCATCCCCTGGGAGGCGAGGTCCCCCTCACCGTCACCTTCGATGCCTCGGCCTCTTACGACCAGGACGGCCGGATTGTGGAGTACCGATGGGACTTCGGCAATGAAACCCTGGGGGAAGGTCCACTGGTCCAGCATCGATTTACGGAAGAGGGTACATATCGGATAATCCTGACCGTCTTCGACGACGATGGCCTCTCGGGCTGCATGGCCGCGGAGATAACCGCTGGAATTTCGTATCCCTTGGACGTACTGGAGTGGCATCTCGAACCAACCACTTGGGGCCTCCGGGTAACGGGAGTGGCGAAGAACATCGGCCAACGGGTCATCGAGGCCGCGCGGGTGGCCGTGCGCTTTTACCGCTATCCCGGGGAACTCCTGCGCGAGGATTCCGAGATCCGTTACGACCTGGACCTCGCCCCGGGAGAGGAGCTCGCGTTCGTGATCACCTCGTCCCTGAGGGAATACCAAATCGATCCGGCCCTGACGGAGATCTACACCGAGATCATCCGCTCCGACAATTAGGAGAGGAAAAATGTTGGTAGAACGCTTGGAGGAGTTTTTCTCCCGGGCGGAGGAAGCCCGGGAGCGGGATTACTTCTACGTGAGCGAGGTGGCCAAATGCCCTCGCCAGATCTACTATTCCGTGAAGGGCTTCCCCCGACCTCCGTTGGACGGCCAATCCGCCCGGAGGATGGCGGTGGGGGACGACGTGCACCGCAGAATCGTGGGAGCCCTCTTCTCCATGGGCATCGCGGTGGCTGCAGAGGTCCCTCTACCCCCGAACCCCCTTTTCCACGGCCGCGCCGACGCCATCATCTCCTTGGCCGGAGAGACGTACGTGGTGGAGATAAAGAGCGTGCATCCATACCAATTCGAGCAAGCCTCGGCACGTCCCCGCCGTGACCACTACCTCCAGCTCCAAC
>MTNL01000228.1 GCA_002010365.1 Candidatus Acetothermia bacterium JdFR-50
CCCGGCGGCGGCTCGGCCCCGCGGTGGACCAGGGAGTTCCACCCCCAGATGAAATACTCCCAGGGATAGAGGACCCAATTGGGGATCGGCCTCACCGTCGAATCGCCCCGGTGGCGCCCGACCACGGCCCAGAAGAGAATCATCACGGCGACGAGCAGCACCACAGCCGGCAATATGATCTTGCGGACCATTTCGGCGGAAACGATACCCGCTCACTTCCCCGACGCCAAACCCGCCGGACTCAACCCCTTCCTGAGCGGAAGTTGAAGAGGATAGCCGTCTTTCGGCCTTGTTCAGGACGAAGGAAACCGAGCGTGGCCGTAACCGATCGTGCTTGCTACAACCGCAGGGGCATTCCGGGCAACCTTATTGCGTGCCTGGAAATTCAAGGGCGGCATTTGGGCGTACCGACACCCGAGGTTGTGAACCAACAACGCAATGTCAAAAGTAAAGCTGTGACCCCACGGTTTCATGAGGCGACATTGGCCGCGGTGAGGTTCGGTCCTGCAGTAGGAGGGATTTACCGGAGGCTCAAGGAAGTGAGAAAGCCGGAGAAGATGGCGCGATGGCGGCGGCCAGAAAACTCCTTCTCACCGCTCATGCGGTGTACCAGTGAGGCCGTTCCTACCGAGCGTCAGTTCTCTTAAGGAGTTGACATGCAATATCGCATCTGACCCCCACCATCTCCACGAGAGAAGGCCCCGATGAAGTGCACCTGGCACCGCTGCCAGCTAGCCCTGGCCAATGCCTGCCCATGGCCCGCTTCAGACCCTCGGCCAGCCCCCAGTTCTCCAGATTGGCCCTGATCCCGGGACTGATCCCGCTAGTCATCTACTCTACTCCTTCAAGCAGACCGGCGGTGAGCTTATACTTGGTGGGGTTGGAGGAGGCGCGGGTGGCGGCACTGGAGGCGGGGGTGCTGCACCTGATGGCGCGGTTGTCCCAGGGGGAGAAGATTTCCATCCGCTGGAAGTAGTAGGCAAGTGCAGTTGTCCAGGATTATTTTGAGACGCTGTTGATTGCCTCTCCCTGTTTGGCTGGGGTTTTGGGCCGTTCAACGTCGGGGTCTGGCATGTTCTAAGATGGTGTAAACAAGAAGCGTAGGCTTATGCCAGAGCTCCCAGTTCCAGCGGATCGAGAAGTACTCACTCGGGTTAACCTTTCCTTCTGACTCGGCCTGGAATCACTGAATAAAAGAAAAAAATTTTCCTCAAGATGACGAAATCGGCCGTCGTAGTTATACTGATTGTGATATGCCAAAGACCAAGTTCAAGCAGGCGGTGGCTGACTGCTTGGTAAAGGGGTTCCCGGGGTTGAGCAAAGAGGAAAGGGAGGAACTACAGCAACTGGGGCTTGTCCTTCGCTATGGACCGGATGAGCTCGTCGCTCAGGAAGGCTCATTCTGCGCCGGAGTTTATCTCGTCTGTCAAGGTCTGGTCGCGATCGGGAAATACGCCCCTACAAGCCCGGATAAGCGTGTGTTACGGTTCCTTGCGCCCGGGGAATGGTATGGACTTGAGTCATTCTTCTTGGAGCGAGAACCGGTCAATTTACAGTTCATGAGGACGATTGTAGAGTCGACATTATTGTTTTTCCAAAACAGTCAATTTCGGAGCTTTTTAGACCACCACCCGCGAGCCCTGTGGGATCTCTGTCGCTGGCTGAGCCGAGAGGTGGCAATGCTAGAGTTCAAACTCACCCGGGAAGCTACTGAGTCCAGTGACCGCAACTTCGCATTGCTCCTTTTGGCTTTAGCCAACAAGTATGGTCAGACTTTGCAAAATGGTGACATAATCAAGCTTGACATCCCCTTTACCCGCCAGACGATGGCGGAGTTGCTTGGAGTCTCCTTGGAAACATTGATGCGTCTCCTGCGCCGGTTCAGAGAACGGGGGCTCATCCGCACCTATAGGTCACAACTGGAGATCTTGTCTAAGGAGCGATTAAAAGAAGTTGCTCAAACATCTGAGTTCTACCTCACTATTCTTGAAGAGACGTTGTAGGTGCCCATTCAAAGAGGAGCCATAAGGCTTGTGGGGAGCCTACCAAAGATCCATCCGCTATCTCCACGGTTCCTTTTTGAGCAAGGATCTCCAGCGCTTTCCCCACCGCGTTACGAGAGCAGCCGATGAGGTGGGCGATGAGGGACGTGTTAGCCGGGAGCACCAGACGTCCTGATTTTGGTTCCCCCCAACACCATAATAACCAGGCTAGCGCCTTTTCGGGCTCGTTCACCAGACTATGAAGTACCTCCCGGTTCAGCCAGGCTTTGGCCAGATAATCAAGGAGGAGGCTGCGAAACTTAGGAGAAGCCAGTGCTTGAGCCCAATCCTGGGTGCTCACGAACTGAACTCGCACCGCAGTAAGGGCACGGGCGANCCCCCGGTAACGAGGGGTTGACTCCGCCAGCCAAGACTCGAAGCCTACCACATCCCCGGGAGCACAGAGGGAAGTCGGCACCGGTTTGCCATGCTGGTAAAGCCCTTGTATTACTATCCCCTTTTCCACTACATAGACACCAGCGGCAAAGGCACCGACTTGAAACAAAAGCTCACCGGCGTTGTAACCGATCGACAGTGCTCCAGGAATTCTCCTCACTGATTCCAATAGCCTGGCTTGGGAATCCCACTTTCCTTCCATGTCAACAGGATTCTTGCAATGGCTACCTAGTAGGGAAATTTCTGGTGACGGGAGGATATCGGGAAATTTCCAGTTCCGACTTCCAATTCTAGGGCGTCTTTGGGGTTGCTAATAACTGAGCAAAAGCTGTTATGACACAACCACAACATGGCATAACTACATCTCAGGACCTGTACTTCTCCTCCTTCAGAAGCCGGATTTCGTTCGCTTGCTTTTCCAATAAAGAAACCGCCGATTTTGCAAATGGTAATGCCTGTTCGGCCCCTGCCTCCTAGCCTAACCGCACAGGAGGTGGAACACGATGCTGCGAGAGACTCAAGAACGAGCGCAGTCGGTGGTAGAGCGAGCACCAAGTCCTCCTCAAGTCAACGCCTATGAGATGTTCCAAACGCAGGTAGATTTAGTGGGAGAAAAGCTTAGTCTTCCCTCAGATTTGCTAGCTCTACTTAAGGTTCCAGAGCGTGTCCTGGAGGTTTCCATCCCGATCAGGATGGACAATGGACAGATCCAGGTCTTCCAAGGATACCGAGTACAGCACTCCTCCGCCCGCGGCCCTTGCAAAGGAGGCATTCGCTACCACCCTCAGGTGACGCTTGACGAGGTCAAGGCTCTGGCCGGTTGGATGACTTGGAAATGTGCGGTGGTTGACATCCCGTTCGGCGGCGGGAAAGGCGGAATCACATGTGACCCCACCCGCTTGTCCCTAGGCGAGCTAGAGCGTCTAACCCGGCGTTATACCGCAATGATCCTCCCCCTTATCGGCCCTCACCACGACATCCCCGCTCCGGACGTGAACACCAGCGCCCGGGAGATGAACTGGGTGATGGACACGGCCTCTGTCCTCCGGGGAGAGCCGATGTACGCCGTGGTCACTGGCAAAGACATAGCCGTGGGAGGGACGCGGGGGCGCCGTGAGGCCACGGGGCGGGGGGTCGCCATCGTCACCCAAGAGATCCTGGAACGCCTCGGACACAAGGTTCAAGGGGCAACTGTGGCCGTCCAAGGATTCGGCAACGTGGGCTCGGTGGCCGCTCTCCTCCTCCATCAAGCCGGTGCTAAGGTGATCGGGGTTTCGGACGTATCCAGCGCCTTCTATTGCGAGCGAGGCCTAAATATCCCAGAAATGATAGCATACGTCAACCACTCACCACACCGGCTGCTTGCCGGTTACTCCGCTCCGGGGGCACGGGAAATCTCAAGAGAAGAGCTTCTTACCTTGGACGTGGACGTCCTTATACCAGCCGCTCTGGAAGGGCAGATCACGGAAAAGAACGCTGATCAAGTGCGCGCACGTGTCATCGTGGAAGGTGCTAATGGCCCCACCACCCCTGAAGCCGACGTGATCTTGGAGGAACGCGGGGTAACGGTGGTTCCGGACATCTTGGCCAATGCCGGCGGAGTGGTGGTCTCCTACTTCGAATGGGTTCAGAACCTCCAGTGCTTCTATTGGGATGAGGAGGAGACGAACGTCCGCTTGACCAGGATCATGCGCCGCGCGTTCCAGGAGGTCTGGGAATACGCCCGCCAGCGGAAGGCCTCGCTTCGCACAGCCGCCCTGATGATCGGCATCGAGCGGGTCGTGCAGGCAATCCGCCTGCGGGGAATATTCCCATGAACCCATATACCCCGAGCCTCTTAATCGGGCCGGAGCTCGATGCCCAAGGGGTCCTCGATCGCGCGCTGGCCCGTTGCCGGGCCCGAGGCCTGGGCGAGACCGGGCAGCTCCTCGCTGCCCTGCACGCCGGCGATCCGGTAGCGCACTCCTACTTCCGCTATGCAGTGGCGGAGGAATTATGTCATCGACTGGCTTGTTTGAGCTCTGTCTTTCGGGCGGTCTACATCTATGGAAGCACAATCGACAACCGCGCACATCCAAACTCTGACGTGGATATTATCGCCTGGGTTTACCGAAAGACCGACGCTATAGAGAAGTTACTGGCCCTGGTGAACCTACATTTAACAAAAGCCTACCGGGATCTCATGGGTTCAACAAAACTGAAACGCCTATTAGACGTGCACTTGGTCGACGACGAGGATGTGGAACAGGGTCGTGGTTACGGAGGAGTCATCCGTTCCCTGTGGACTGCTCCTATCTGCATGTGGCGTCGGTAGATGCGGCGAAGGTCCAGGCCCCTCCGCCTGGTTTCACGTCTCAAGACTGAGTCGATGGGAAAGGGGCGCCTGTGGGGATCTAAGCCCATATGATAGCCACCTCCTCTGTTAATTCCACTTGGGGAGAAGGTTCCCCCTGTTTCCCCTTCGTAGAGGGCCTCCATGGAGGTCAAACTGAAACAGCGCGCCCTTAACAGGAGTTATCCTGCCACAAAAGGAAGAAAAAGAGGGGGCGCGTATGCGCAGTATGTCGAATTCGACTGCCAAAAGCGCCACGTTTTGCGGTGGTGGAAGATAAAAGAGCTACGTGGTCCGGAAGGGGAAGATGTTCCACGAGCGAGAGTCATGGTAGTTCCCTTCCACTGCTGTGAGGGCTCCTCGAGTAGAAGTCGTTCGGCAGAAGCGAGCTATCGGGGATCCAAAAGATGGAAAGTCGTATCGGGATCCTAAGCCCAGCTCTGGGAGGTTCGGGGCGCGAGAATAGCAGACACGTGAGCTAAAAAGCACCGACGCGTGGTTGCAAAACACCCCAGGGAAGAGCTTGTGCACAAGTAAGTACCCCACCCGAACGGGAACACGGTTAAATGGGCAAAAGTAAGGACTAGTCCAAAAGTTTTTCACCGCAAAAGACGCGGCCATCGGGGTCGCGGCGGAACACGAAACCGCGCTTCCCCAGGAGCCGAACGATCTTAACGTTCTCCGGCACTACCTCCACCACCACCCGCCGTACCCCCAAGCACCGCGCCGCCTCCAAGGCCGCCTCGGTAAGCAAATTCCCCAAACC
>MTNL01000058.1 GCA_002010365.1 Candidatus Acetothermia bacterium JdFR-50
GGCTGGCGCGACTTCCCCGACGGGACCACGTTTGAGTTCGAGCTCAACACCAACGTGGGGAACACCATCCGCGACCAGATTTGCCAACTGTTCGTGGACGACGCCGCTTCTGTGGGAATCAAGGTCAATTACACCCCCATCGAGTTCAACGCCCTGGTGCAGAAGATCCTCGGCGGTCAAGCCGTGGCAGTGGTGATCGGTCTTACCGGCGGCGTGGAACCCCACTTCGGTGCCAACGTGTATCGTTCCGACGGCAACCTTCACTTCTGGCACTACTCCGCTAAGGAGAACCCCACCCCGGCGGAGCAGCGGATCGACGAGCTCATCGAGCTCGGTATCAAGACTTATGACTTCGACGAGGCCTATAAGTACTATTCCGAGCTGGCCAAGATCTTCGCTGAGAATCTGTGGTTGATTTACACCGTTAACCAAGTCTATATGTACTGTTACTACGCGAACCTCAAGAACACCACTGAGTTCAGCCCCGCTGCGAACGCCCTCGGCTTCTCCGACGTGATATGGAAGGAGAACCCCAACATGGTGGGTAATCGGGTGGTGGAGGGCTGAGGTCACCTGGATTTAAAGGGGGGCGGCTGTTGAAGCCGTCCCCCTTGGTTTTTATACTTTTTGGGGATGATAAGCTACATCATTCGGCGCTTTCTATACATGATTCCTACCCTCTTGATAGTTTCCATCGTGAGCTTTGCCGTTTTGCAATTGATGCCGGGTGATTTTACCACCACTTTCAAAATGGATCCTCGATTCAGCCGGGAAACGTTAAACAGGCTGATTGCACAATATGGCTTGGACAAGCCTTGGTACGTACGCTATTGGAAATGGATCACCGGAATCATCACTCGCGGTGACTTCGGGTATTCCCTTGCCACTCGGCAACCCGCTTTTGATGCCTTGTTTAAGGGCCGATTGTCCTGGACCCTCCTCATGTCCTTCGGCACCTTGCTCTTCACCTGGTGCTTGGCGATTCCCATCGGCATATTCTCCGCCATCAGGCAGTACTCAGTAGCCGATTACGTGCTCACCTTCTTCGGTTTTTTAGGCCTTTCCATCCCCAATTTCTTCCTGGCATTGGTGATCATCTGGTTCCTGGTGGCAGTGGTGAATGTGGGTGCCCATGGACTGGGGGTAGGGGGGCTATTCGATGTGCAGTATATCAACGCCCCATGGAGCTGGGGAAAGTTTCTGAATTTCCTGTGGCATCTGTGGCCGATCATTATCGTGGTGGGAACGGCTGGAATGGCCGGTCTCATCCGCTATATGCGGGGCCAACTCCTCGACACCCTCGGACAGCCTTATGTGCTCACCGCTAGGGCCAAAGGGCTTTCGGAGCGGGTGGTGATCTACAAGCATGCTGTACGCAACGCTATCAACCCTTTGATCACCATGCTGGGGATGTCACTCCCCGGTTTGTTCGAGGGAGCTTTCTTCACCGCCATTATCCTGGGCATCCCTTCAGTGGAACGGGCATTTTGGAACGCCCTACGTCGCCAGGACGAATACGTGGTGATGTCGGGGCTGGTATTCTTCGCTTTCCTGCTTATGGTGGGAAACCTCCTGGGCGACATCATGCTCGCGTGGGTTGACCCGAGAATCCGTTACGATTAAGGAGAAAAGATGCTCCTTCTCAGAAATCCCCGGGAAATAGAGAAAGAGAAGGGAATTAGCCTTTGGCAGCTGGCGTGGAGGAGGTTCCGGCGCCATAAGGTGGGACGCGTGGGGGCGGTGATCGTCGGTTTCCTGTTTTTGGTGCTTATCTTCGCGGAGTTCATCTCTCCCTATCCGCACACGAAGCAATTCCGTTCTTTAACATACGCTCCCCCCACCAAGATCCACTTCTTCGATGAAAACGGACGGCTCACGTGGCCCTTCGTTTATAAAACGGCCCGGAAGCTCAATATGGAAACCTTCACCTGGGAGTTTTACGAGGACAAAAGCAAGAAATACCGGATAAAATTCTTCGTGCGCGGGCACAGGTACAAACTGCTTGGGCTGATCCCCACGGATATTCACCTCTTCGGGGTGGAGGGGGATGCGACCATCTTCCTTTTCGGCACAGACGAGATGGGCAGGGATCTCTTCTCCCGGGTAGTTATGGGCACTCGGGTGTCGTTGGTGGTAGGTCCTTTCGTCGTCGCCATTTCCTTCCCCATCGCTCTCCTCCTGGGAGGCATCTCGGGGTTCTACGGCGGAGCCGTGGACATGTTTTTGCAACGGTTCTCGGAGGTGATCATGTCCTTCCCCCGCTTGCCCTTGTGGCTTTCTTTGGGCTTGGCGTTGCCCAAGGGTTGGAGCCCCACTATGCGGTTCTTCGGGATTGTGCTCATCATGTCAATGATCGGCTGGGCCGGGCTGGCCCGTGTCATCCGGGGTCAGGTACTTTCTATCAGGTCTATGGACTTCACCGAGGCGGCGCGGGCCATCGGAGCCCATGATCTCCGGATCATTGTGCGGCATATAGTTCCGAACCTGACCTCTTACCTGATCGTAGCTGCCACTCTTACCGTGCCCGGTGCCATCTTGGGCGAATCCGGGCTCAGTTTCTTGGGAATCGGGATTCACGAGCCCATGGTCTCCTGGGGGCTTCTCCTCTCCAAAGCGAACACCGCGGCCACCATCCAAAGTTATCCATGGCTCCTGATCCCGGGGATATTCATCACCGTTACGGTCTTGGCGTTCAACTTCCTGGGCGATGCCCTGAGGGACGCCTTCGATCCCTTCAGGGTGGTGTAAGCCAGTCCCGCAGGGCGCGGTCCAGCTCGGGAAGCTCCAATCCCAGTACCTCAGCTGTGGCCCGATAAGGGCTCGCCCCTTGGGCCAAGGCCTCCCACAGGGCCGTGATCCCTTCCTTCCCGTGTTGCTGGAGGAGGAAGAGGACCAACGCTCCGGCCTCCGCTTCCGCCACCTCCGTGGGATAGCGGAAAAGGGGCTGGGTCAGGGAAACCCACCGGCCTTCCCGTAGGATCCTCACGGCCTCCTCCCGGAAATCCCGCTCCGGCCAAGAAAGGTAGAACGTAAGCCCCTCTACCAGGGCTTCAAACCGGGGAAGACCCAGGGGGGAGACGGCGGCGAGAACGAAGCGCACCACTACCTCGGGGAGCTCCTCCACATCGGAATCCGTCCACACCACTCCCCAGGGAAGCTGTACTTCGGCTGGGGGTTCCAGGAAACAGACGACGATCCGTTCGGGAAGATCTTCCTCCCCCATGTCCCAGAAGTCCCGGGCACGGTCCAGGGCCGCCACGGCCTGGGTGAGGGCGATTCCCGCCGGCTCGTTCTTCGGGACGCCCAACGCCCGGATCCGCCCCTGTTCCAGCACGGGTAGGGAAGCCAGGCTTTCCAAGAACTCCCCGAGTGCCCCTCCGCCGTATTGGGCCAGCGCGGCCCGTGGCTCCCCCAGCGCGAGATAGGCCATGGCCCGCAGCTTCGCGGCCTCTTCGCCCTCCATTCCCTCGAGCATCCGGAGGGCTTCGCTCGGCTTGCCGGAATGGAGGGACGCCGTCGCTGAAAGGATGGGGTCATCCGCGGCCGCGGCGGCTCCCTGGGCAAGCCACTTTTCCCACCGGCGGGCAAACCCCTCTGGGGGCATCCCCACGGCCTCTGCCCCCGCCTCCCAGCCGGGGGCAAGCCAAAAAGCTCTCACCCCTTCGGGACCAAACTCCTCCAGGACGAACTTCGCGAAGGCGGCGGCCACGGCCTCCCAACTGGGTCCGGTCCGGTACGAGCGGCGCATGGCCCCGGCCACGGACGCCAGGAGTTCCAGAGTGGGGGCGACACTTGCCCAAGGGGCGTCCAGCAGGAAATAGATCTCCTCCCAAAAATCAGGGGGCAAGAGGATCTCGGGGCTTTGAAAGAGAAACTGCCACCGCGTGGCTTGCCCGTAGGCCACTGCCTTCGCGGTCCAGTCGGACTCGGGGGCATCCAAGTAGACGGCGAGCCCCCGGGCGAACACCCGATTGCCAGGACCCCCGTACGCCAAAGCACACGCTAACCGAGCCAGAGCCCCCATGGCGGGACCCCCGAGGGGGATGTCCACCACGGCCAGGGGAACCACCTCCTCCACGAACCTGAGCGAAAAGGCCTGGGAGAACTCGGCCATGTCCCGGTAGACGTATACGTGGATCTCATCGGGCAGGACTCCCTCCGGTATCCTCAGCTGCTCCACCACCCGTTCCCATTGCCGGGCAAGCCCGTAGGCCAGGCGGGAGGCTTCATCGGCCGCAGTACTGGCCTTCAGATAGTGCAGCACCACCGGCCCTGCCCTTGCCTCGCCCAGCGGGCTTTTAGCCCTCCGATAGGCGGGCCAAGCCCAGAAGACGAGCAAGCCCAGCACCATCGCTATGGACAGGCCGAGTGCCATTCCCCCGAGGACCCAGAAGAATTTCCCATGTCGCCTCGGACGATCCCCGGGGTGATGGTTCCGTTGTGAAACGTCGTGCCACGGATTTCTGCACATAAGTGAGTCTCCTAGAGTATAAGGGGTCCGCGTTCCTTGGGGTAAGCAAAACGGTTGCGAGGAAGCCTTTATGTGAGATGTTTTTGGGTTTTATAATTATTGAGCGCCAAAACTACGCAAAGGGCATAAAGGGGGAGGTGAGAGGATGGCCAAGATAGCGGAGTTTCAGGAGCCGCTCTTGGGCCATACCCTTGAAATAGAGATGATTCCTCTGGAGGAGGTTAAGGTAATCGAGATCCAGCGGAAGCCTTCGCAATACCACGTAAAGCGCCTCGTGGAATCCATGAGGAAGTTGGGCTTTCTCGTTCCGGTGATCGGGATACGCCGCAACGGGCGCATTGTGATCATCGATGGCCAACACCGCTACCTGGCCGCGCGGGAGCTAGGAATCGGGGAGATTCCGGTAATTATCGTTCCCGAGAAGCTTGCTTTCGACCTCATGGAACTCAACGTGGAAAAGCAGATGTCATTACGGGAGAAGGCATACGTGGCCCTCAACGTCTACCGCTGGTGGCGCGATGTGGATCCGGAAAAGAAGGAAACGGACCGCGAGCTCCGGGATGCCGTCGAGTCGATCCACTACGTGACCCTTGGCCTTGCCTACGAGAAGGCCCCGAAGCTCTTCGGCTCCGCTTATGAGAGCATCCTACACCGGGTGGATCGCTGGCTAGACCTCCCCCTCACCGAGGCCTTGGCGACACGCGAGGCCCGGGCGGAAATGGTACTCGAGGTGGAGCGGTTGGTGCGGGAGGCGGTGGCGAAGCTCCAGGAACTCGGGGTGAACCATCCCTTCCTCCCCCGGGCAGTGGTCTCCTTCGCAAGCCCCATCGGAAGGAAACGCATCATCGAGGAAAGCTACGAGGAGGTGATGCGCAAGCTGGCCGAGAACGTGCGGGTGCTGCTGGAGGACCCGCGACGTTTTCTCTCCTTCCGCTTCGAGGAGGAACCGACGGTCTGAGGCCCTCCTTTGGGACGAAAAAGGAGGGCCCCGTATGGGGCCCTCCTTTTTCGTCGAGAATCCCGGCCTCAGAACTCCGGGGGAGGCGGGG
>MTNL01000165.1 GCA_002010365.1 Candidatus Acetothermia bacterium JdFR-50
ACCGCCGAGAGGGTGTCGTCCAGGATCAGGATGGGGGCGTCCATGAGGATGGCCCGGGCCAACCCCACCCGCTGCCTCTGGCCCCCGGAGAGGGAGAGCCCCCGCTCCCCCACCATCGTGTCCAGGCCATCGGGGAAGGAGAGGATCTCTTCCCACAGCCCGGCGAGCTTGGCGGCCCTGACGATCTCCTCCTCGGTCGCCTCCGGCCTGCCGAAGGCGATGTTCTCCCGGATGGTGGCGGAGAAGAGGAACACGTCCTGGGGGGCCATGGCGATCCGGCGCCGCAACTCCTCCAGCGGCAGCTCCCGCACGTCAACACCACCCAAGAGGAGGGCCCTCGGAGGGGGATCGTAGAGCCGGGGGATGAGCCGCACTAGTGTCGTCTTCCCCGAACCCGTGAGCCCCACTACCCCCAGGGTCATTCCCTCCTCCACCACCAGGTTTACTCCCCGCAGGGCGGGGACGGAAGCGGTGGGGTAGGTGAAGGTGAGGTCCCGGAATTCGATCCGGGTGGAGGTCGGCATGGGTTTGGGACGCGGGGGGGAGCGGATCTCGGGCTCTTCGGAGAGCAGCCGCTGGATCCGCTTCATGGAAGCCGCGCCCCGCTGTAGCAGGTTCACGATGAAGCCCACCGCCATCATGGGCCACACCAGCATCCCGAGATAACTGGTGAAAGCCACGAAGTCTCCCAACGAGAGGTCTCCCGCCAGCACCCCCCGGCCGCCGAACCAAAGCACGATGGCGGTACCCGCCCCCCCCAGAATTCCGATGAGGGGCCGGAAGAGCCCCCACACCCGCACCAGGGCGATGTTCTCCCGGATGAAGGTGCGGTTAGTGTTGGCGAATACCCCTCGGATCCCCTCCTCCCGGGCCGTGGCCCGGATCACCCGGATCCCGGAGATCGCCTCCCGAACCCTTTCGGTGAGCTCGGCGAAGACTTCCTGTACCCGCTCGAACCTGCGGTGGATCACGCGGCCGAACCCAAGTACTACCACGGTCACCACCGGTAGGGGGGCGAAGGCGTAGAGGGTGAGCCGGGGGGAAATGGAGATGAGGAAGGCTAATGAGAAGGAGACCATGAATATGGCGTCGGCGGCGAGGAGGACTCCTTGGCCACAGGCACGACGTACCGCTTCCAGATCGTTGGTGGCGTGGGCCATGAGATCACCGGTGGTGTGTTTTAGGTAAAAGGAAGGCGAGAGACGCAAAAGGTGGGAAAAGAGGCGGTTCCGCAGGTCCTGCTCGATGCGCCGTCCTGCGCCGAAGAGGAACATCCGCCACCCGAAACGGAAAACGAAGGTGACGATGGCGAGCCCCAACAGATATAGGCCGTAGCGAGGCAGGCGTTTCCCCACCCCGGCCACGAGGTCGTCCACCGCCGCCCGGATGACCAGGGGAGCGAGAAGGTGGGCCGCGTCCACCAAAAAGAGGGCCAGGACCCCGAGGAGAAGCCAGTGTTTGTAGCGCCAGAGTTCCCGCAAGATATCCCGCATTTTGCTCCCGGATTTTATCCCAACGGAGCCGGTGGCATAGTGGAACCTCAGCGAGAAAATAAATGGGGGGGAAAGGAGGGCGATTGGCGAGCTTAGCGCAGATGCATACCGCTGAACACATCCTGACCCGGGTGATGAGGGAACGTTTCGGGGCCACGCGCAATTTCGAGATGCACCTTACCGAGAGGAAGGGGAAATGCGACTACGATGTGGCCCGGGATCTCGCCCCCGAGGACCTGGCGGAGATCGAACGGCTGGTGAACGAGGTCATCGCCCGGGACCTTCCGGTGGAGACCGAAACGATACCCTTGGAAGAGGCTCGGGAAAAGTACGATCTGTGGAAGCTCCCCGAGGAAGTTCAGGAGGTACGGATCGTACGAATAGGCGACTTCGACGCCACCCCCTGCGCGGGGGAGCACGTGCGACACACCGGGGAGTTGGGTCGGTTCGTCATCGTGAGCGCTGGCCGAAAGGAAGACGGACTCTTGCGCATCCGTTTCAAGCTCCGGCCGGCCGGATGATGCCCCTGATCACATTCGAGACAAGAGCGGCTGGAACTAAATATCGGATGTGGGATATTGGAAACATAAAAGCGGCGGGTTCTGTCGCTACACCTCACCGCATCCCCTTTCATCCTTGGTCCCGAAAAAATCTATTCCCACCGCCACAAACAGGGTGACCTCCCGAAGCTTTCCCTCCTCGGTCCGCAGCTTGGCACAATAGCCGTGGATTAAGACGGCAATCTTTTGAGGGGTTGTGTCTTGTAGTGTTTTGGCCCGTTCCATTTGGGCTCGGGAGTAGCCGTTGGCCAACATAGCGATTAAAAGCTCCTCGTAGTCCCTGTCGGCACGCTTCCAGGGAGGCGGGAGGATGGAGGGACGGAATGACTTCCATAGCGGCTCCGGAGAACTCTGGGATGGAGTTCCCCCCAAGGTGAGGTAGAGGCTGCGGCGGTAGGACCAGTTAGCCTCTTCCCTGGGTTCCTGCTCCAGGAACCTCTGCCGCTGCCGCTTCATCAGCTCGTTAAGGAGATACTCCAGAAGGTAGATGAGTGAAGGGGATTCTCCTGTTTCCTTACTGGCCTGGATTTCATCGAGAATGCGGTCCAGCCAGTCAGGAGCTCGCTCCCCCTATTTTGTTACCTCATACTCAATACACAAATTTCCCCGTACCCCCTGCGGAAATAGTCCCTTATGACGAAAAAGATAAGCCGCGTCTTCTCATTGCTCGTTATCTTGGGGGCGACAACCATGACAAGATGCTATACGGGCCGGTGGTGCTGAGAGGGAAAATCGTCGATGTGAAGTATATTCCAGTAAAATGCTTAAAAGGGTGTTTCGAGGAGCATTATTGGGACTACGAACTGGCGGTGGCCATTCTCGAGGGTACCGCTGGGCTATGTGATTGGTTGGATGTGCTAGGTAAGTCTTTTAAATGGGCAATCGCAGGCCTCGAGGTAAAAAGCCTTTATTACTGCGAAGATAGCAACGCCGACGAAATCCATAATCTTATCGATGAGAAATACTGCGACAATGTCATTTTCCCCCTTTAATCCCGATACGGACAGGGACACACGGAATATTTCGAGATAACCTTAGCCGGGGGTAGTTGGATAAAGATCCCTCGAACGGCCGCAATACTGTCCTAGCCCGGCCCAGGCGGATTTCGATGGGGACGGTGTGACATACGGAGAGGGATTGAAGCGGTTCCAAACGGATGGCGATGGTATCTTAGACGGCGACGAGTCGGCCGATGGCGATGCGGAATGGGACCATGAGCGTATCGGAGGCACCGGGGCCACGGGAAGTCGCGGGACCCACTTATGTTTTGTGGACACCGCTGGAGACGGCCTGACCGACGGCGAGGAAGAGGCTCTATTGAGCCGAGGGCTTGTGGAAGTTCATAGTCCTCACCGATCACGAAGAGCGGTACCAGGCCCAGCCCCTCGCGGGCTACGCCGAATGGGACAACCACGGGGATGGAGTCTACAACCAGACCTCGGTGGACGGGGTGGAGGACGACAGGCTCTGGCTTGTCACCGCAGACATGGAGTGCAGCGCCGAGGTGGTGGTAATCGATATCGATTCGGTCGGCCTCGTGGATGCTCGGATCCAGGTGGTGAAGACCTGGGACTTCGATAGGGATGGCGTCGAGGACGACGCTCGCTATACCCTGGCCTTGGCCCTCTCTGGCCGCAGGGTGCTCCACCTGCAGCTTGTGATCACCGTCTACGATTACGACTGCGATTTCGCGATCGACAAGGTGGAAGTGAAGAAGGGATAGATCCTCGCCTTACCCCTGTTGCGCCGCAGGAACGCGTCGATGAAATGCTGGGAGATCTCGAAGGGATAAGCTCCCGGGATGATCCAGTTCCCCAGGAAGAAGGTGGTGATGCCACGGACACCCAGCTTACACGCGATCTCCTCGATCCGTTCCACCTCCTGGGCGTGGGCTCCAGAGGAAAGGCATCCCTTCAACTCCTCGGGATCCCCACCCGCCGAGGCAAGGATAGAGGCCACGAGCTCGGGATCGAACTCAGCGGGAAGGCCTTCCACGTCCGAGTACGCGAACATGGCGTCGTGAAAAGCCCAAAAGAGTCCGTGTTCGGCGGCACAAAACGCGGCCTGCGCCTCCTTCCGGGCCGCTTCCCCATGTATCGGCAGGGGGAGGAGGGAAAGCCGGATCTTTTCCGTATCGATATATTCCTCCCGCAGCCGCACCAGGACCTCCAGGGCGAGGCGGGTGTAATAGGGGCACGAGAAGTGGGATTACTCGATCAGGGACAGCGGGGCCTCGGATGACCCTTGCGCGGGGAAGCCCGTGGAGAGCTCGTCCGGAGAGGGGGCGGGATAGATCCCCCCCGAACTCCGTCGCAAACGGGGCCAACGCTTTAGGGCAATACGGGGCTACCCGATACATCCCCTCGCCCTCCCGGGAAAGCTCGTTCCCCTGTCCCCGCACGATCCCGGTGAAAGAACGCTTGGTTCGATAACACTCAGGGATATCCACACAGACCCACCCGGCCGTTACGCACGATCTCGTTCTCAGAGGTACACCCGGGCGCCGTCGGCGATGAGGACCCCGTCCCGCTCGTTGCCCGAGATACCCATATCCCCTCACTGTGACCACGGCCCAGGAGATGAGGCCGTAGCAATTGCCCATTATCTCGGAGCCCATCGCCGAAAGCCGAACTGGCCCGTGGGCCCAGACGCCGGCCTGACCATTTCGGGCAATGAGGGCGCTCGCTGCCATGACTTCGGCGTGGCCCTCGGCGAAGATGCCCGTGCACACGCTGTCCACCACTCCGCAGTCGACAACCTCCACCCGGGCCTTCCCCCGGACCAGGGTCCCGTACGGACAGAGCTTCTTGAGCCGGCACTCCTCGCCGCCCACGCCGGTGATGGTGAGGCCGATGAGCTTCACGAGGACGTCCTCATCCCCGAGATGGTTATCACCGGGTATCCTGGGACGGCCCCTCGGATCACCGTCTCCTCCGGGCCGGCGCCCCTGAGGACGTTGGGTCTCTCGATGTGTAGGTTCCTCTGTCCTTTCCTCCGGACCGAGATCCAGGGTGATGCCCCGGGGGGCGGCATCGATGTCCTCCTGTACGGACCCCCACCAGGACCATCTCCGCCGGACCCGGGATCCCAGGACGAGGGCGACGGGAAGGAAAGACCGAAGGATCCGCACTCACATCACATGAGGGGATTTTAGCGAGGCTCGGTTGCGAGGGAAACGGGCCTTTCCGTGGAAGGGAACCCCGGTTAAGCTCGAGGGATGCGGATCCCCATTGACGAACTTACGCGGAAACACCCCTTCGTGGGGGAGATCCTGCGGCGCCTTACCGTCGCCGGACATGAGGCGGTGGTCGTGGGAGGCGCGGTGCGGGACGCGGTCCGCGCCGTTCTTGCGGGGGAACCCTTCGTACCCAAGGACGTGGACATCGCCACCTCCGCTACCCCCGAAGAGATAAGACGGATCTTCCGCGACCGGCCGGTTTTGGCGGTGGGGGAGGCGTTCGGGG
>MTNL01000173.1 GCA_002010365.1 Candidatus Acetothermia bacterium JdFR-50
TGGGATTGCGGCGGGATTGGGGGGTTGGGGGGTACGTGCCCTTCGGAGAGGATCCCTGGGGGTGGTTCCTCCGTCTCCTGCTTCCCGCCATCGTCCTGGGCACCGACCATGCGGCTTCCATCTCCCGGATGCTGCGGACCTCGATGCTGGAGGCGCTGGGACAGGCTTTCGTACTCACCGGCAAAGCCATGGGGCTTTCCAGGGGCGAGCTGGTGGCCCGGGATGTGTTTAGGAACGCTCTAATTCCGGTCGTGACGGTCATCGGGAACTCCGCGGGCGCGCTTTTGGACGGGGCGGTGATCACGGAGGTGATCTTTCGGCTCCCCGGGTTGGGAAGCTTGCTTGTGCAAGGGGTCTATGCACGGGACCTCCCT
Organism: Candidatus Acetothermia bacterium JdFR-50; assembly: GCA_002010365.1. Taxonomy (GTDB): domain Bacteria; phylum Bipolaricaulota; class Bipolaricaulia; order Bipolaricaulales; family Bipolaricaulaceae; genus UBA3571. Next base: position 375 of record MTNL01000173.1, read on the forward strand.
TTGGTGCAAGGAGTGGTAATAGTGGCGGTAGGCATTAGGATAGCGGTTAACCTGCTTGTTGACCTCCTTTACGGGCGTATCGATCCCCGCATCCGATATGGGGCGATGCGATGATGCCTATAGGGTACCCGGTAATGAAAAACTCGGATTAATAGCCTGGGCTTGTTTAGGAATGGGCTAATTTTTCGCAACTTAGCGTTTCTTGTTACAATGCGAGTACACTCTTTCTTAGGAGGTGGTTTCGTGAGGCACCTTCGAGATTTGTGGATCGTGGGTCTAGGATTGCTCGTTTCGTTCGGTGTTTTCGGCGGAGAGCTCAGGATCGGGATCGCCACGGAGCCCTGGGACCTCGATCCCGCCACCTACACCGATACCGGCTCGGGTTACATCATCGAGAACGTCTATGATCCATTGATCGAGCTCGGCACCGACAACGAGCCCACCACCGAGTTCGCTGTCTGTGAGGGTTGGGAGTTCAGCGAGAACGCTACCAAAATCACCCTATACATCCGCAAGGGGATAAAGTTCCATGATGGCACCGATCTCACCGCCCAGGATGTCAAGTACAACTTCGAGTGGATCCTCGACCCCGAGAACAAGTCCCCCATGAGGAAGGTCGTCGGCCCGGTGAAGGAGATCAAGATCGTCGATGACTACACCCTTGAGGTGACCTTCGAGAAGCCCTTCCCCGAGGTGCTCCAATATTGGGCGCGGGCCTTCGCGGGGATCGTTCCCGAGGGCGCCCACGGCCAGCGGGCCAAAGAAAAGGGTGTGGCCGGCATCTACGCCACCGCCCTTTCCCGCAACCCCATCGGTTCCGGGCCGTTCAAGTTCGTGGAGTGGGTGAGCGGATCTCACATCGTGCTTGAACCCTTCGAGGACTACTGGGCTGAGGGAGTGCCGGCTCCGGGCATCGACCGGGTGGTGTTCGAGTTCATCGGGGACGATGCCGCCAAGATGGCGGCCCTCATCTCCGGCTCCATCCACATCGTTGATAAGGTGGCTTATCGGGACTATGACTTCATCTCCCGGATGCCGGGGATCGTCACCAAGCGCATTCCGGGCGTCCAAGAGCAGTACGTGGCCCTGAACCTCGGTTCCCACCCCTTCGGGATCACCAAGGAGGAGGTGGGGAACGAACTCGCCATCGAGCGGGCCCTGATGGCCCGGAAGTTCATGATGTACGCCATCGACCGTGAAGAGATCAGGGACGAGATCTTCTTTGGCATGGCCACCATCATGTATGGCCCGTGGTATCCTGATTCCGATTGGTTCTCGCCCAAACTCCGCGGCCGGGTCCTCCACGATCCCGAGAAGGCGCGGGAATACCTGGAACGGTATTACGAGCTCGGCGGCGAGAAGCCCCTGAAGTTCCGCATGATCGCCACCAATGCCCAGTGGTTCGTGGATGTGGCCACCCTGATCCAGGCTCAACTCCGGAAGTATGGCGTCGAGACCGAGGTCATCCCCGTGGACAAGAACACCTTCTTCGATACCTTGTACGAGACCTTCGACTGGGAAGTGGGCGTGGAGGACTGGGGTTACGGGAACTTCTCGGCCCTCTACTGGCTCTTCGCCGGTTACTACCGCAACAACCACAACCACAACCATTGGCACCACGCCTCCCCCGATCTCCGGCCCGATTACCATCCCACCGTGCCCGGACACGAGGAATTCTGCCGGCTGTATGACCTCGCCATCACCGAGCCCGACGTTCAGAAGCGTAAGGAACTCGTGTGGAAGATGCAGGAGATGTTGGTAGAGAACGTGATCCGCATCGACCTCATGATCCTGGACAACCTCCACGCCTGGCGGGAGGAAGTAGTGGGCTATGGGGACGGCCTGAACTCCGAGGGCGATATAAACCTCCGGTTCATCAAGGAGTTCAGGGGCTGAATACCGCGGTGGAGAGAGGGGGGCGGGTAAAAACCCGCCCCCCTCTTTAAGGACTTAAGGGGTTCGGGTGGTCGTTTATCTTCTCAAACGGTTGATCCTAGCGGTGCCAACTTTGCTCATCGCGAGCTTTTTTATCTTTTCCCTGGTCCATCTGGCCCCGGGGGACCCCATCCGGGGGATGCTTGGACAGTATCAAGATCCGGAACTCATAGCCCAGCTCCGCAAGGCGATGGGTTTGGATCTCCCTTTTCACGTGCAGTACGCGCGTTGGCTGGGAAAGATCGTCCGAGGGGATCTGGGTATCTCCATCACGGTAAAGAGGGGGGCACCGGTGGCGGAGCTCATCGCTCAACGCTTTTCCGTTACCCTGGAGCTGGCCACCTTTTCCCTGATCATCGCCCTATTGATCGCTATTCCCACGGGGATCATCTCCGCCCTGCGCCAGAACAGGCTCTCGGACCACGTCTCCCGGCTCATCGCCTTGGCGGGGGTATCCATTCCCAACTTCTTCCTGGGGATCCTTCTCATCCTCCTTGTGGGGGTATATCTCCGCCAGCCGTGGGGAGCCGGCGGATACGTTCCCATCTCCAGGGGGCTTGGGAAGAACTTGGCCCACATGTTCCTCCCCGCTGTAGCCTTGGGGACCGCCTATTCCGCCATCATCATGCGCATGATGCGTTCGGCCATGCTCGATGCCATGTCCCAGGACTTCGTGCGCACCGCCCGGGCCATGGGGATCGCCCCGTGGGATATCGTGCGCCGGGATATCGTGAAAAACGCTCTGATTCCGGTGATTACCGTGATCGGGAACTCCATCGGTTACCTGCTCGGTGGCTCCATCGTCACCGAGACGGTCTTCCGGCTTCCGGGGGTGGGGAACTTGGTCATCATGGGGGTCTTCCGGCGTGATTTCCCGGTGATTCAAGCGGTGGTTCTCATCATTGTGGTGATCAGGATCTTTATCAACCTGGCGGTGGATCTTACTTACGGGATGTTGGATCCCCGAATTCGGTACGGGGGGACGAGCTGAGATGGCGCGGGAGATCCAGACCGGGGAATACGAGCTCGGAGCGCATCGGACCCTTCTCCAAGAGTTCTGGCGGAATTTCCGCCGCAACAAGCTCTCCCTGATTGGGGGTGTCATCGTCCTTTTTTATGGTTTTTTGGCCATCTTTGCGCCCCTCCTCGCTCCCTATGATCCCATCGAGCAGTTCGATGCACCCCCGGGGATGCGGAACCCTATGCCCCCACTTTCCCGGGATGAGGACGGGCGCCTATTTTTGTTAGGAACCGATAAATTCGGCCGGGATATTCTTTCGCGGGCGATCTACGGGACACGGACCCTATTGGAAGTGGCAGTGGGGTCCATCGCCGTGGCCATGCTCATCGGGGTCACCATGGGGGCCATCGCGGGATATAAAGCGGGGACGTGGATAGATGAGGTCCTCATGCGGGCGGTGGATATCATGCTGTCTTTCCCTTCCTTGGTGCTCGCCATCGCTTTGGTGGGGGCGTTCGGGATCGGGAAGATAAAGCTCGGTCCCATCACTTTGAGCAATATCGTGAAGATCATGCTCGTGATCGCCATTACCTACTCACCCCGCTTCGCCCGGGTGATGCGGGCGGTGGTGCTCCAGGAGATGGCCAAGGACTATGTGTCCGCGGCCAAAATCAGCGGTGCCTCCAGCGCCCGGATCCTCCTCAAGGAGATCTTCCCCAACACCATCCCTCCCATCATCGTCCAGGCCTCGCTGATGATGGCCACCACCGTCCTCACCACCTCCTCGTTGAGCTTCCTGGGGTTGGGGCTTCAGCCCCCGCGACCCAGCCTCGGGCTCATGCTCAACGAGGCCCGGGACTACCTCTTTTGGGGGGCGTGGTGGTACGTGGTGGTCCCCGGAGGTCTCATCACCTTGGCCATCTTGGGATTCAACCTCTTGGGTGATGGGCTCCGGGACGCCCTTGATCCACGGCAAGCACGGAGGCGAAGGTGAGCGGGCTTTTACGCGTGGAAAACCTCGTCACTCGCTTCTACACCGACGAAGGGGTGGTAAAGGCGGTGGACGGGAACTCCTTCCACCTCGATGCCGACGAGGCATTGGGGGTGGTGGGGGAGTCGGGCTCCGGAAAGACCGTCACCGCCCTCTCCATCATGCGTCTGATCGAGAACCCGGGCCGGATCGAGGGAGGGAGGATCCTGTTTTTGGGGCAGGATCTCCTCCGGAAGTCGGAACGGCAAATGCGCCGGATCCGGGGCAAGGAGATTTCCATGGTGTTTCAGGACTCCCTGAGCTCCCTCAACCCCACCCTCACTGTGGGAACTCAGATCGTCCGGGTCCTGAGGAACCACCTCCGCATTTCCCGCCGGGATGGGTGGCGCCGGGCGATGGAGCTCTTGGCGGCGGTGGGGATTCCGGAGCCGGCGAAACGGGTGTCCCATTACCCCCACCAGCTCTCGGGCGGGATGCGGCAGAGGGCTCTGATCGCCATGGCCATCGCCTGCAACCCCAAGCTCCTCATCCTCGACGAACCCACCACCGCCCTGGATGTGACCATCGAGGCACAGATCTTCGAGCTCATCGGGCGGCTGAAGGGGGAGTTTGGAATGGGCGTGTTTCTCATCACCCATGATCTTTCCGTGGTGGCGAGCTTCTGTCAGCGGGTGATCATCATGTACGCCGGGAAAATCGTGGAAGAAGCTCCCGTGGAAGAGCTTTACGAGAACCCCCTTCATCCGTATACTTTGGGCCTCCTGCGCTCGATTCCTCCGCTAGATGGGGAGGCGGAACGGCTCGAGTCCATCCCGGGCGAGGTCCCTGACCTGATCAACCTCCCTCTGGGTTGCAACTTCAGCCCCCGCTGTGCCCTGGCGGATGAACGCTGCTGGCAGGTGGAACCGGAGCTATCCGAGATAACGCCGGGACATCGAGCGGCATGTTGGAAGGTGAAAAGCCCGGCGGCAACGGGAGGCTGTCATGGCTGACACCCTCCTTTCAGTACGGAACCTCGTGAAACACTTCCCTGCGGCCGGGGATTGGTTCGCCCAGATCTTCGACCGCCGAGTGGTGCGGGCCGTGGATGGGATCAGCTTCGAGATCGAGAAAGGGGCGACATTGGGCCTAGTGGGGGAATCGGGCTCAGGTAAGACCACCACGGGAAGGATCATCGTCCGGTTGGTGGAGCCCACTCGGGGGGAGGTGGTGTTCGACGGGATGGACCTCCTAAAGCTCAAAGGGAAGTC
>MTNL01000200.1 GCA_002010365.1 Candidatus Acetothermia bacterium JdFR-50
CTCGAGGTCCACCGTGTCCTCATCGCGCCGTCCGTGGATATCTATACAACCCGGCGGTGTAAGTTCTTGGCTGGGTATAAGCGTGAGCTATCGCGTATTGGATATGGTACCGTTTATTACTTTTACATCACCAAAGTCCAAAATGAAGTGCTGAAAGGGCCTGATGGATTTAGGAATATCGAATTCACCTCGAAGGAAGCCGTGCCGGAGGTGAAAGGGGTCAAAAGGACAGCCCGCAGCGGCGGATGAAGCACGGTGATGACCAGTAAAGGCCTATCTTTTGCCTCAGCCGTCATGAAGCGTCAAGACCGCCTTATAAGCCTCCTCTTACGATGTGTAAGGAAAGGAACGAGTTCCTCAGGGATCCCAACGGCCATAGGACGCCATTCCTGAACTGGGGTGCGAGTAGTTCCGTTGCGGAAATCCGGGAAGCCGGAGCGCTCACTCCTTGACTTTTCGCAGTACCCCCAAAGGGACGAACTCCTGGGTTACAACGGCCTTTAAGTGCGCCACAACCGGTGGATACTTTACTGTGACCCCAAGGGAATCGGTGCTTTCCTTCCGTTGTCATCCCAGACGGTAAGGGTAAGTACCGGGATAACCGTAGTTGTGGGTTATGGCGTTTGTCAGGTTTTTTCACCAAGCGTCTTTCCCCAGCGCCGAAGTCCAACAAAGTTCTGGAGGGATATCCCCAGGGGAGCCCGAGAGGTCCTAGCGGGGTGTATCCTTGCGAGACTGTTGGCCCTGAGGACCGCGCGCAGGGGTTCTGGACCCAAGCAGGCCGTTAGTCCAAACAGATGGAAAAGGAATATTCCCCTTAAGGACAGAACATACTTCGTCCAACACATATGTGAAGTGCCACCTCCCCTGGAAATGTAGAGTTTCCAGAGGAGGTGTACTTCAGCCGACCTTTGCCCCCGGCAAATGAACGCTGAGGCCTGGAGGCTTTGTAAACCCGGATTCCTCCGGGTTTGCCCTTCAGTTATACCCTCGAAAAAGGAAAGCGACGTCCCTCTCTATTACGGGGCAGGTGTTTCCACCACTTTTTTGTCCTGATCGTCATTCCCGTAGATGTCCTGAACCCACAGAGTGACGGTATAGCTCGCCGTCTGGGAAGGATATGTATGATAGATGGGCCAACTGGCGGTGTCCCAATCGCCCGCCACGAAGTTGCCGTCCCCGAAGTCTAGGACGTACGTATCGATGAGACCTTCCGAGGACGAACCATCGAACGCGAAGGTATAGGGTGGGGTTTGGACCGCCACTTCCAGGATCGCCTTAACGGGTGGAAAGCCCACGTCGATGGTCACGGTGGCAGTATCGGTGTTACCCCGGGCATCCTCCACCGTCAAGGTGGCCTCGTAAGTACCCGGATCGCCGTAGGTGTGCAAAATAGGGGTAGCGAAATCAGCACCGGTGGCAGGGGCGCTGCCATCCCCGAAATCCAGGGTGTAAACCTGGCCTCGGGAGGCCGAGATGTCGAAGGTTACTTCCAGGGGAGCCACCCCGGCTTGAGGGCTGGCTTCTAGGACCGCCTTTGGCAGGGGAAGGAAAAAAAGGCATGCCGAGAGTCCCACGGTGAGCACCGCTGCCAGGACCCAAAATATCAACCACTTGCCCCATCTCATCTTCACATCCTATCACCTCCTCGTTTACTTGTCCTTATTTTCGTTTCCCGTCATACCTTTTTTCATGACCACGGAGAAGGAGATGGAGATTAACGGTCACTCCGAAACGGGACGTTGGTCCGTGATCCATATCTCTGGGCACCGAAACCCGGCCGTAAGCGGTGGTGTAATATAGGTGGAAACGAGATGGCCGTTGGGGAATTGGAGCTCATCCAGCGCAGTTTGGAAGGAGACCTGGAAGCATGGGGAGAGATCGTGGCTCGCTACAAGCGGATGGTATTCGGCGCCACCTTGGCAGTTCTGCGGAATTGGGCCGACGCCGAGGACGCTACCCAAGAAGCTTTTATCCGGGCCTACGAAAAGCTGAGCTATTACGATCTCTCACGAAAGTTCTCCACATGGCTTCTCACGGTGGCCATCAACGTGGCGAAGAATATGCTCCGGAAGCGGAGGCGCGACCCCGAGCCCAAACAGGTTCACACCGACGACCCCGCGGTCGTGGTGGAGCGAGAGGCCCTGCGACAGGCGGTGCGGGAGGCGGTGTGGTCTTTGCCCAAGGATTATCGGCTGCCCTTGGTGCTTTATTACTGGGAAGGCCTTTCGGTAGACGAGATCGCCAAAGCCATGAACCTGAAGCCCGCCACGGTCAAGACCAGGCTTTTCCGTGGAAGGGCTTTGGTGAAGAGCAAGCTCCTGGAGATGGGGGTGACCGCTGATGCGGTTTGAGGAATGGAGGGAGGAGGAGCTCATCCGCCAGGCCATCGCCGAGGAAATCACGGCGGCCGAGGCGAGGCTCGAGGGCCTGGAGGAGAAGGTGATCAGGGCCATCGCTGCCCGGGACCTGGCCCGCCCCCTGTGGAAGCGCTGGCTTCGATACCTTTTGATGCCGCGCACCCCCGCGTTAAAGCTCGCCTACGCGTTCGGCGCATTGCTCATTTTTATGGGCGCGGGAATGCTGATCGGCCGCTTCATTTTCGCTCCGGAACCCCTCCCCGCTTTGGCCCAGGAGGGCACGGTGTTCGCCCTGGCCGCCCCCGGGGCCCAGAAGGTGGAGCTGGTGGGCGATTTCTCCGCCTGGAAGCCTATACCCCTTGCGGACCCCGATAAGGACGGCGTTTGGACGTTGGTATTGAAGCTTCCCCCGGGCCGGTACGAATACGCTTTCCTCGTCGATGGCCGCTGGCTTGGTCAGGATCCAAACGCTGATGAGTACGTACGCACCATGGGGGATTACACCTCGGTGAGATACATCGGGGGATATGCGGAGGGTTCGTCCTGATGAGGAAGCTTTGGGTAGCAGCGTTTTTTCTCGCTTTCGCTGGTTGGGCTCAGGTGCAATTCGCGCTTCCTTCTGTAAACCCAGAGGACATCCTCCAGTGGATCCAGCGCTCCACCTTGCCCTCCCAGGAAAAGGCCATATGGCTACGGATCCTTCCACAAGCCTTCGCGGATGAGCTTGTGGATCCGAAAATCGCTCAGGTTTTCTTCCAACGCCTGGTGGGCACGCCCCCTTCCTTCGTCAGCGAACTCACGGCCGTGATGGAAGGTCTGCTGGAGCAGAAGATTCCCGTCACGCATCTCATGAACAAGGTCTCCCAGGGGATCATCATGGGGCGCACCTGGTCGGTGATCATAAACGAAATCCGGCTCAGGGCCGTGGTCCTTTCCGCAACCCATACGGTCCTTTCCCCTTACCGTCCTTTGGCCGAGGCCAAGGCCTCCGTCAGCGTCCGGGTAGGAGGATTTGAGATCCGGACCCGGACCCCTACGTGGGAGGACGTGGAGGTAGAAATCGCCGAAGCCGTTAGTGATTTCATCGCTGGTGGGGGAGATATTCATGATTGGAGTGGTATGGAGTCGCTTGTGCGCACACGGCTCCTACAGCTTAGAGGCCGGGGACTTCCCTCGTATTTGGTCGACCATGCGCTCCAAGCACTCACCCCTGACCTCATGGGGGAGATAGTCTCCCAGGCCTTTCAGATCGAAAGGAGGTAGTAAATGCGTAAGTGGTTAGTGGCAGCGTTGATTCTGGTGGTGGGAATCACCACCTTGGGGCAAGTGGTTCCCAAGGGGATCATCATCGAGCCCCCCGCGCCCGAGGGGCTTCAGGTGGAGATCTGGGTGGAGAAGCCGGCCTATGCCATCGGCAAACACGTCCGGATCCATTTCCGGGTGAACCAGGACGCTTATGTCTACATCTGGGATATAGCTCCAAACGGCGTATGCCTCATCTATCCCAACAGCCACGAGATGAACAACTTCGTCACCGCCGGGGAACATACCGTCCCCGGGCCCGGCAAGGACGATTACCTCCGGGTGACCCCGCCCACGGGGACGGAGTACCTCCAGATCGTCGCCACCAAACAGCCCGTGGGGGATATCGTCCAGTTCTTCGGAGGATTCTCGCCGGGCTCCACTTTCGCCTGTTCCTCCGCCGGACGTCAGGCCGTGGAACAGCTGGATCAGGTCAAGGAAATCATCGAACGGGTGGTACCGGAGTCGGATCGAGCGTTTGACTTCACTTTCTTCGAGGTAGTCGCCGAAACCCCGCCCCAATACGGCACGCTGGTGGTGGAAACCACGCCCCCATTTGCGCAACTCTACATCGACAATGTCTTCCGGGGTTGGACCCCCAAGACTCTCACGCTCCCTGCAGGCTGGCACGATATCCTCATCCGCAAAAGTGGGTATCAGGATTGGAGCCGGCGTATCTACCTCGTTGCGGGCCGTACCCGAAGGCTTCCGGTGATGCTACAGCCCATCGTGGTAAATCAACCCCCGGTGGCCCAGTTTACCTTCAGCCCCGCGACCCCAGCTCCTGGCGATTGGGTGAAATTCGATGCTTCGGGCTCCTACGACCCCGATGGCACCATCACCGCCTATCAGTGGGACTTCGATGGCGACGGAGCTACGGATGCCACCGGCAGGGTGGTGTTCCACAGCTTCGCCGTTCCGGGAACCTACAACGTGCGACTGGTGGTCACCGATGACAAAGGGGCGGGTGACGATGAGGTGAAGCCCGTGACGGTGGCGGCGCCGAACCGCGCGCCGGTGGCCCAGTTCGCCATCACCCCGTCCCCGGCGCTGGTGGGCTCCCCCGTTACCTTCGACGCCAGTTCCTCTTACGATCCCGATGGGTTCATCGCCGAGTACAAATGGGATTTGAACGGGGACGGCGTTATCGACGCTTCCGGGCAAATCGCGTCTTATACCTACTTCACCCCCGGCACATACCTGGTGACCCTGTACGTAACGGACAACATGGGGGCCTCCTCCCAGAGTACCCGTACCCTCCAAGTGGTGGTTCCCGGACCAGCGGGGATGCCTCCCATGGATGGTATCCCCGGCGTGTACGTTTGGGGCACCGATACCTGGAACGTCACCGTGAACGGCTCTCCCTCCTGGACCTCTCCCCACTCCTTCCGGATCGAACTTCGCACCGACGGGACATTCGTCAACGTCTCTTCCGCTCCCGGCCCCGGTCCTGCGCCCCTGGGTTTGGTTCCCGAGCCGACGGAAGAGGGTTGGAAGGTGGTCTTTGAGGGACAGGTGAGCTCGAATCGCATCACCTACACCTTCGAGGTCCGGAACGCCACCAGCATCTATTTCGAGATCGAGTTCGACATCGACGGCGACGGCGTCATGGAGACCTCGCCGGGCATCGTGCGCTTACGGCAGCTCATGGTGAACCCCTCCACCAACCCCTTTGTGATCGGAGCGCCAGAGGGCTACTCCGGGCCCTTCGTTCCCTCGATCAACTTCCGCTTGGGAACACCCTTCAGCTACACCCGGAACTTCCGCTTCGTCTTCTGGGGCCCCACCATCGAGGACCTGGAGGGAGGGGCTATTTAGCGCGGACTCAGCCGAGGCGGAAAAGGGGCC
>MTNL01000245.1 GCA_002010365.1 Candidatus Acetothermia bacterium JdFR-50
TGGGTGCCTTTGGCCCTTCCGGGGGCCCGTCTCCCCTCGGGAGCGACGGTGGAGGCGGTACGCCTGCGGGGGGTGGAGAGCCAGGGGATGATCCTATCCGCCCAGGACCTCTCCCTGGAGGAGAAATCCGCCGGTGTCTGGACACTCCCGGAGCCCGAGGAGGGCGATATCGGCGCGTCGCTGGAGCTTCCGGATACCATCCTCTCCCTTAAGATCACCTCCAACCGGCCTGATCTCCTGGGGATCTATGGGATCGCCCGGGAGCTCGCGGCCCTCTTCCGGACCGAGCTCCGGGGCCTGGACCTCTCCTTTCCCGAAGCGGATTTCTCCATCGATTTCCGGGTGACGTTGGAGGACCCCCGGGACTGCCCCCGCTACATCGCCCGGGCGATTGGAATCGGGGGAGGGAGACTACCGTTGCGGTTCGCGACACGGCTTTACAAGGCCGGGATGCGTCCCCTCCACCCCATCGTGGACGTTACCAACTACGTGATGTTGGAGCTGGGGGAGCCATTGCACGCCTTCGATCTCGCCAAGATCCCCACGAGGTGGATCCACGTCCGCCGCGCCCTGCCCGGGGAGAGGATACGCACCTTGGACGGGGTGGAGCGGGCCCTCACCCCTGAGGTCCTCCTCATCACCGACGGGGAACGTCCCATCGCCCTGGCGGGGATCATGGGCGGGGAGGATACCGAGGTCGCAGAGGGGACACGGGATGTACTGCTCGAGGCGGCGAACTTCTCCCCTGCGCGGATCCGCCGCGGCTCCCGGGCCCTGGGGTTGAGGACGGAGGCGTCGCTCAGGTTTGAACGGAACCTTTCCCCGGAGCTGGCGGATCTAGGTTCCCGTCGCACCTGTCACTTCTACGCCGAGTTCCTGGGAGGGCGCGTTGCCCGGGGGGCCGCTGAGGCCTACCCGAATCCCCAAAAGCCCCGGGTGATCGCCCTGCGCAAGGCCCGGGTGACGGAGATCCTGGGCCTGGAGATCCCCGCGGACGAGGTCCGGGAGACCCTCGGCCGCCTGGGGGTGGAGGTAAGGGACGAAGGCGAACACCTCTCCGCCCGGGTTCCCGCGCACCGCACCGATCTCGAGCGGGAGATTGACCTCATCGAGGAGATCGCCCGGATCTACGGTTACGAGCGGATCCCGAGCTCGGCCCCGGTGGTGCCCCTACGGCGGGGAAGGAAGGACCCCCGGGAGGAGTTTGCCGATGAGGTGAGAAGGATATGCACGGCCTTGGGGCTGCGGGAAGTGTTGACCCCGGGCCTGGTCCCCGCGCAGGAGGCCGAGGTGCGGCTGCGGAACCCTATGGCCAAAGGACAGGAGGGCCTCCGGGCATCCATGCGATACGGGCTTTTGGAAGTGGTGCGCGAGAACTTCGCCGCCCAGGTGGATGGGCTCGCGATCTTCGAGGTGGGGCGGGTGTTTCTTTTGCGGGACGGGAAAGTTGTGGAGGAGGATCGGCTCGGGGTAGTCCTCGCCGGCCGCACCAAGGCCCCCCTTATGGGCAAGGAGCACTTCGAGCCCGTCCACCTCAAGGGCATCCTGGAAGCCTTGTTCTCCGCGCTCAGGGTGAAGGAGGTGGAATTCGGGGAAATGGATGCCCCTTGGCTCCATCCCTACCGCCGCGCCGGCATCTATCTCGTGACGCGTGACGCCTCATGCGTGACGGGTACCGAAAAAGAGAACCCCTCACTCCTCATCCCTCACCCCTCACGGAAGTTGGTCGGCTGGCTCGGGGAGCTGACGCCGGAAGCGGCGGGGGATATCCCCGGGAATCCCCGGGTGTTGATGCTGGAGATCTCACTGCCACCCCTGAAGGAAGCCCGGGAGGAAGTCCGGTTCAAGCCCCTGCCCCGGTACCCCGCCTCCAAACGGGACCTATCCCTCCTCGTCCCCCTCGATGTGCCCGAGGGACGGATCCGGGAGGCCATCCTGGCCGAGGAGCTGGTGGAATCGGTTTTCCTCTACGACCTCTACACCGGCTCCGGGATCCCCGAGGGATCCCGATCCCTTACCTACGAGGTGGCCTTCCGCCACCCCGAACGCACCCTTTCCTCCGAGGAGGTGGAGGAGGCGGTGCGACGGATCCTGGGACGCCTGGAACCTCTGGGCGTGCGCCTCCGAGGTTAGGCCATGGAGCGGGTGGTGATCACCGAAAGCCCCGAGGAGACGATGGCCCTGGGTATGGAGCTTGCCCAGGACCTGAAAAACGGGGATGTAGTGGCGTTAGTGGGGGAGCTGGGGGCGGGGAAGACCACCCTGGTTCACGGGATCGCCCGGGGCCTTTTCGTCACCGAGAACGTCGCCTCGGCCAGCTTCGTCCTCGCCCGGACATATCGGGGAAAGCTTCCCCTCCATCATCTCGACGCCTATCGCATAGGATCACTGCAGGAGCTGTTCGAGGTAGGGTTGGACCGCTACCTTCCTCCCGAGGAGGGGGTGACGGTGGTGGAGTGGGCAGACAAGATCCACGGGTTCATTCCCGAGGATGCCCTGTGGATCGCCTTGGAGTTCCTGGACGGGGACCGCCGCCGCATAACCCTACGGCGGCGCACCAGGGGTCGCGCCGCGTGAACCCCGGGCCGCGGCGTTGAGGACCTTGAGGATCCGTTCCATGTCTTCCTTCTTGTAGAACTTAGGCGAGAGGCCACATGGCGGAGTGATGAGGTCACCGGGGCGGAAATCCCGGATCTGAGCGGGATCGGTGATCCCCCAGGCGATCCTCTTCCCCTGTCGGGGGTAGTAGCGAGTGATGTCGTAGCGGGAGGCGTCGAAGCTTATGATCTCAATGAGCTCGCTTCTGAACAGGAGGTCCCACTGCATGTTCCCGCACACATGGACCCCGGGCACCACGGGGAAATCGGAGAAGATGGGTGCCCAGAGCTCCTCGTAGTCGAACCCCACCTGACCCAGGGCGGGCTCGTCCAGAAACAGTATGATCTCCTCAGCCCGCAATCCTTCCAGGATGGCCTCCACGTGGCGGTAGATCCGCAACAGAGCCTCGTCCGGGTCGTACCCGGAGAGGATCAGCGTGGCCGGCCCTATGGCCTGCACCTTGACCACTTCGAACGTGTGCTTCTTGAACTCGGAAAGGCAGGAAAGTTCCCCCGGGTTCTTGATGTATGAGAGCATGGCGTCGCCGAGGAGGGGGAGCTCGGGGAGGAAGGGGATATCGTGGCGGAGGCTGTACGCCACCGCCTCCGCGGGATCCCGCAGGGGGAGGGATCCAATCTGGGTCACGACCTTCTTTTTCTCCTCGTAGAGCCTCATCCTCTTCTCCTAAGGGCCTCGAGATAGGCCCGATTATGCCCGAGCCACGTCCGGAGCACACGCCGCCCCTGAAGGGCGAAGTACGCGTTTTGTAGCTTCAGCCCTAATGTCCACCGAAGCCCATTCCAATAGGAGTAGAACTTCCTATAAGCCCAGATGGCAAGCTCCTGGAGCTGCCACGGGGACATGTTCGCGGGGCGGAACACCACATGGTGGCCGTCGTAGTGGGCCCAATCTTTATCGAAGATGCGTCCCTCCCCGTCGAGCCTCCGGTAGAGCCGGGTGCCGGGGGCGGGGACGAGGACAAAGAACTGGGCCGTATCCAGTCCCAGTTGGATGGCCGATAGCACCGTGTGCCGGATAGTCTGGGGGGTGTCAGCGTCCGCCCCCAGGACGAACATCCCGTGCACCGCGAGTCCCTCCCGCCGGATCCTGCGCACCCCCTCCTTGATCTCGCCCGGCGACTGGCCCTTCTTCCACTCTTCCAACGCCTTGGGATTGAGGGATTCGATTCCGATGTAAAGCCTGGTACAACCCGTCTCCCGCATGAGTCGCAGTATCTCCCTCCGCTTGGCCACGGAGATCCTCTCCTGCACCGACCACCTGAGTCTGATCCCCGCCCGCTTCATCGCCTCGAGCAAGGCCAGGGCCCGGGGCGGGTGGGCGGAGAAGTTATCGTCCACGAAGAACACGTGCCTTCTTGGGAAGGCTTCCTTTATCCTCTTCAGCTCCTCGACCACGCCTTCGGGGCTGCGGTAGCGGATCTTCCTCCCGAACATCTGGACCACGGAGCAGAACTCGCAATCGTGGGGACATCCCCGGGAGGTCTGAATGGGGACCACGTTGATCCGCTCCGCTCCATGGATCAGGGAGAAATTGGGAAAAGGGAGCCGGTCCAGATCCTCCACCAGGGGTCGTCCGGGATTGTGGACGATCTCGCCTCGGTCCCAATAGGAAAGCCCGGGGATCCCTTTCAGGGCACGGGTATCCCCCTCCCGGAGGTGTTTCACCAGCATGGGGAACGTTGACTCCCCCTCATAGCGCACCACGAAATCGGCCCCGTTCCTTAACGCCTCTTCAGGGAGGAAGGTCACATGAGGTCCGCCCATCACCACCCAGATCCTCCTCCCCGTGGTCCTCGCGATCTCCTTGAGTCTGGCGGCGATGCGATAGGCCCGGGGAGCCAAGTTGGTGAGCACGGAGATCCCCACCAAATCGGCTTTGGCCACCTCGTCCCAGTTTATCGGGGCCAATTTCTCACAGAATATCCTCACCACGAGCCCCATCCGCCGCAGGATCTCGCCCAATATGGGCAACCCCAGAAGGGGCGTGCGGGCATAGAAGAAGAAATGGAGCCCGCCATGAGGCTCGATCAACACCACCCGTTCCAAGTTCGCCATCTTCGCCCCTGGGAACACTTTTACTCCTCTCCTTTCGCAGGGCAAGGCGACACGAGTTCGGATAGATCCTTCGGTGGGATAAACTAGGAACCGATGGTCAGTGGACCGGAAGGGAATTCATTGAGCGGCGCGATCCTGGCGGGGGGAAGGGGGGCGCGCCTCGGGGGGGACAAATTGCGGCTCACGGTGGGTGGCGCCCCGGTGGTGGAGCGGCTGCTCTCGCTCCTTTCGGAGTTCTGCGGCGAGACGGTGATCGCCATTGGGAGAAGGCGCCCTCTCCCCTTTTCCCCTGCGGCGCGGCTGGTGGAGGACCTATATCCGGAGCAAGGGCCTTTGGCGGGGATCCACGCAGCCCTGGCCGCCACTGGGGGAGAGGCCTGCCTGATAGTGGCTTGCGACATGCCCTACCTCCGCCGGGAACTACTGTGCGCCCTGATCGCGGCCTGGAAGCCGGGGTGGGCAGTAGCGTTCGAGATCAAGGGCTACATCGAGCCCTTCCCGGGGATCTATCCCCGTTCCCTCCTCCCACAACTGGAGGAATCCCTGAGGAGGGGAGACCTGGGGGTCCAGGCCTTCCTCCGCCGCGTCCCCGCGATGTTGCTGCCCGAGAGAATGGCCCGAGGTATCGACGCGGAGTTCACCTCCTTCACTAACCTAAATACCCCGGAGGACCTCCTGCGGGAGGGGAAATGCGCTTGATCCGGATATCCCGGTACAAGGGAGGCGCGCTCCGGGAGACGGAGGACTGGGTGGCGGAGGAGGGACTTCTTGTGCTCCGCATCGAGGGCAACGGGGAGCGTAGGTTCGCCCTTACCCCGG
>MTNL01000056.1 GCA_002010365.1 Candidatus Acetothermia bacterium JdFR-50
GAAGGCTGTCATACTGATGCCCTCGGCGATCAACGGGTACGCCGCTATCACGATAACCGAGGATCCGGCGGTCAAGAAGTACAGCCGGTTCGCATTGGCCCCCAAAGGACCTTCGGGGAAAAGGATCCAGAGCTTTTGGACCTTCTCTCTCGGCATCAACGCCGACTCCAAGCATAAGCTGGCGGCTTGGAAGGTTCTGAGCTACTTATGTGGACGCGAGGCCATCCAGGCGTTTGCGGAACGCACCGGCTGGCCCAACGTCCCCATGCGCTCTGTGCTCTACAGTCAGCACCTAATGGATAGGTATGGATTTGAGCAAATTGAACTCAACGAGGAATCCATCGACATCGCCGAGCCTTACTACTTCCCTTATATCCCAGAACTTCCCGACTTCATGGACAAGATCGGCACAGCCTGTTCGCGGGCGGTGGCCGGAGAGGATATCGATAAGGTACTGGATGAACTGCAGCTTTGGGCCTTAGATCGCATATTCAAAACGGGTTATTTCCGATAGAAAAAAGGGCGTGCCCAGACTTGGGCACGCCCTTTTTCCCTTATTTGGATCATGAGAAAGACAAGCCTTCACGAAAGAGATAAATACCGCTTCTTGGTCCCTACGGTTCTGGTCTGTGCCCTTTTGGTGAGCTTTCCCTTCGTTTACATGCTGTACACCAGCACCCAATACTGGATAGCTCTTCGGCCTGAAAGGAGCTTTGCCGGCGTAGGCAACTACCGATCCGTGCTTTTGTCCACGGAGTTTCGGCAGTCGCTACTTACTACTGTAGTGTTTGTGATCGCCAGCGTGATTGGGTCTATAGTGCTCGGTTTCGCACTGGCTTTAGTCTTGAACGAAAAATTCCGGGGAAGGAACGTAATACGTGCCCTGCTTACTATCCCGGCCATTATTCCCCCGGCGGCAGCGGGATTTACCTGGAAGTTCCTGTTGAACAGAGACGTGGGGCTCATCGGGGGTTTTTTTCTACCTCTTTTGGGGGTGAAACGTGCCCTGTTGGGAGATCCTGGCTGGGCCCTTTTCTCCGTAATACTGGCCGACGTGTGGTGTCAAACTCCACTTATGTTTCTCATCCTTTTGGCAGGCTTACAGGCAATACCCGTAGAACTCTTCGACGCCGCTCGGATAGACGGAGCTGGTTTTGGACAGGTGCTGGTTAGGATAATAATCCCGTTACTTAAGCGTGTCTTAGGGTTGGCTGTTATTATACGGTTCATTTTTGCCTTTACCACTTTCGATGTGATATTCACCATGACCGGCGGGGGGCCTGGCATCGCCACACAGACCTTGCCCCTTTTGGGATGGAAAACAGGATTTTTGTACTACGACCTAGGACAAGCCGCTGCCCTGGCGGTGGTCATGCTCCTGATAACGGTGTTCTTTAGCTCCACCTTGGTAAGGATGGTGAAACTATGAAACTAGAGGGTCGCTGGAGGCTATTTGGGATCGCGTTTCTGATGATATATTTGTTGTTTTCCCTCGTTCCCATCGTATGGGTCATCATCTCTTCATTCAAAACCCATTATCAGACGCTAATTATGCCCCCGAAGTTGTTCTTCAAACCCACCATTACAGCCTATAAAAACGTTTTTCTTGGTGGAATGGGCAAGGTTTTCTTGAACAGTACAAAAGTAGCGGTGATCGACATCTTTGCCGCCATGATTTTTGGTATACCAGCAGCATACAGCCTGGCGCGGTTTAAATCCAAGGTGACGGAAAACATTGGCTTTTGGCTACTTTCGCTCAGGATGGCCCCGGCTTTTGGCGTGGTTATCCCCGTTTATATCTTGATGCGACGTTTCCATCTATTGGATACAACGGTGGCCGTCAATGCAGCACACCTTTTGATCAACATTCCCTTCGCTGTTTGGCTTCTCAAAAGCTATATCGAGGAGATCCCCGTGGAAATCGAGGAATCGGCATTGGTGGATGGCGCCACTCGCTTCCAGACCCTCATCCACATCATACTCCCCGTGAGCATGCCCATGGTGGTCACGGTGGCGATCTTGATCTTCATCTTCTCCTGGAACGAGCTGTTCTTCGCATTCGTCCTCACCTCCAGCGAGGGGATGACCGTCCCCGTGTTGGTGGCATCTCTTGCAGGCTCGATGACCTTCAACTGGCCGCTTTTGTGTGCCATCTCCGTTTGTTCGATGGTCCCAGCGTTCGTGTTCGCATTCGTGGTTCAGCGCCACATCGTCCGGGGATTGACCTTGGGAGCTATCCGCTGAGGGAGGCGGAGATGAGGTTGATGGACCGAGTATATCTAGTGGGAAGCGGAGAGTTCGGTTTAAGCCACGATTTCGACTGTAACATATACGTGATCGACGAAGGTAACGGCCTTATCATGGTGGACTCCGGTGCAGGCTTTGGGGTTGATGAGGTCATGGACAATTTGTCCCGGGACGGGCTGACCAAGCCCATCCGATGGTTGCTTTTGACCCACGCCCATGCCGATCACGCGGGAGGCGCCCACGCCTTCCGCCAACGGTTCCAGTGCATGGTGATTGCCGGCGAACCCGAGGCCGCGGTAATAGAGAGAGGTGAGGAAAAGGAACTTGGCCTCGATGTAGCCAAACGCAGCGGATTCTATTCTCCCGATTACGTGTTTAGTCCTTGCAAAATAGACCTTCCCGTGAGCCATGGGGATGTCCTGCAACTCGGAAGTCTCTCCGTCACGGCCCTGAATGTGCGGGGGCATAGTCCTGGTTCGATCTGCTATTTCTGTGAGATCGCGGGAAACAAAGTACTTTTCACTGGGGATGTCGTTTTTGCGAAAGGGGTAATAGGACTCCTGAATTATGAGGGATCGAGCCTCAGCGAATATCGCCAATATCTGCCGCTTCTGCGGGGGTTAGGTGTAGATGTGCTGTTGCCCGGCCATGGGATATTCGTGCTGACGAAGGGGCAACGCCATATCGATCTAGCGTGTGCTCGATTGGAACGGTTGCAAATACCGCCAAATTTCATTTAAAGGAGGCAGAAATGAAGGTTTTCGAACCTATTGTCATCGGGAATCTCACCCTGAAGAACCGCTTGGCATTGGCCCCCATGGACACTGAGCTGAGTGGGTTGCACGGAGAAGTCACCCGAGAGATGAGGAGCTATTACGCGGCTCGAGCCGGCGGGGGGGTGGGATTGATCCTCATGGAGTTCACCGCGGTGGACGAAACCCAAAGACTTACTTCGCCTTCCATCTACTCAGATCGTTTTATAGCAGGATGGGCCACCTTGGTGGACCTAATCCACGCCTACGGAGCCAGTATCATTTTACAAATCGCCCATCATGGCGGCCGTGCACTGGAACGCATTACGGGGCGCCCTCCGGTGGCTCCTTCGGCCATTCCGTCACCGATCTATCCCGAGATACCCCGGGAGCTGACGCGGGAAGAGATCGACGAGTTGATCGCCAAGTTCGTGCGTGCCGCAGAACGCGCCAAAGCCGCGGGGTTCGACGGTGTCGAGATCCATGCGGGACATGGCTACTTGATCGGGGAATTCGTTTCTCCACACACAAATAGGAGAACCGACGAGTTTGGTGGAAGCTTCGAGAACAGGATGAGATTTCCCGTGGAAATCCTGAAAGGAATACGTGCTTCTTTGGGGCAAGATTTTGTGGTAGGCTTCAAATTCAGCGCCTATGAAGCAGTAGAGGGAGGAATAGACCTCGAGCTGGCCATCAAAATAGCCCGGTATATGGAAGCCCAAGGTGTGGATTATCTGCACATATCCGTCCTGAGCTTCCCGCTTCCAGAATACCGCTATCCTTCGGTACCACCAATTTACACCTCCGGACCACCGCTCGTGGAATTGGCAGCCGAGATCAAAAGGCATGTCCGTGTTCCCGTGATGACGGTGGGAGGATTTGGAGAACTCGAAGAGGCGGAGCGTGTTCTTAGGGAGGGATGCGCGGATATCGTGGTATTGGGGCGCGCCCTTATCGCCGACCCCCACCTGCCGCGGAAATGGCGCCATAAGGAACTAACCCGGCCTTGTATCCGGTGCAATCGCTGTCACATTAGGATAATGGAACAAAAGCCCATAAGGTGCGCTGTGAACCCAGAAGTCGGAAGAGAAGACGAATCCTTTCTCCGAACACATTCACCGAAAAGAATCGCGGTGATCGGAGCGGGCCCGGCCGGAATAACCGCGGCCCTGGTTGCCTCCCGGCGGGGCCATGAAGTTCATCTGTTTGAGCGACAAAACTGTATCGGCGGGAAGCTGACTGCCGGCAGCCGCCCCCTCTTCAAGCATCCGCTGCAACGGTTGTTGGAGTTCTGGGAGCGGGAAATTGCCGCGAGCGACGTTTGCCTGCACCTCGGGATCACAGCCACACCCGAGTCGGTGGCCCCATTCGAGCCCGATCTGGTGGTCCTCGCCACCGGGGGACGACCACGGCCCCTACCCTTCCCCGCCGATTTCGAAGCCATTCAAGCCTTCCAGCAGCCGGATTTGGTCGGAGATAAAGTCTTGGTGATCGGCGCCGGCATGGTGGGGTGTGAGCTCGCGCTGTACCTCAAGCGGTTAGGCAAGGAAGTCCTTCTGGTGGACAAGCTCCCCGAGGATAGGCTTATGGCGGATGAACATTACTTCAACAGGTATATCCTCTTGGAGGCAATCAAACGCGAGGGGGTCGCTCTCCACACTGGGGTGGAGGTCGAGCTTGAGGGCCGAGAGGTACGGGTGAGCGGGACGACGAGAGAGGTGGATTCCGTGATCAACGCCACAGGGTTCGAGCCGGACCCGAACCTGATCCGCCGGTATCGCGATGTATTCGGCCCGGAAAGAGTCATCGCGGTGGGGGACCTCAAGAAGCCCGGGAACATATACACCGCGGTGCAGGAAGCCTACCTTTTGGCCTCGATTATCTGAGGAGAAGATGGGCGAGAGAGTTGTTGTGATCACGGGTGCGGGGCGAGGCATCGGGCGTGCGTTGGCGCTGTATTTCGCTGAACGTGGGTGGGCCGTGTTCACCATCGAGGTGAACGCGGAGGCCGCTCGGGAAACGGAGTCTCTGGTGCGGCACCACAATCCCTCCTCCGCCGCTTACGTAGCCGACATCAGGGATGAGGAGCGGATAAGGACCGTGGTAGAAGAGGTCCATAGGCGACACGGCCGCATAGACGCCTTGGTCAACAACGCTGGCATCACCGACCGTGCACATCGCCGAATCTTGGAGTTACCGTCCCAAAAGTGGAGGGAGATCATCTCCGTCAACCTAACGGGCACGTTCTTCGTGTTGAGGACCTGTGCTCGGCTAATGGCATCCCAGGGAGCGGGAAACATCGTCAACGTGACCTCTCTTCTCGCCCACCGCGGCCAGGCCCGCGCCGGAGATGCCCCGTACGGGGTCTCGAAAGCGGGGGTCGAGGCGCTTACTGAGTATGCCGCCGTGGAGCTGAAGCCCTTTGGGATAAACGTGAACGCTGTGTATCCGGGTGTCATGGTGGATAC
>MTNL01000059.1 GCA_002010365.1 Candidatus Acetothermia bacterium JdFR-50
AACGGTCCGGAAGGGACGCCGATCCCCCGGGAATGGGAGGGGGCAGACATGAGCTTCATCGCCCCCTTCGGGGTGAGCGCTTGTGTCGATGTCGGGAACCGGGAGTGGTTGGATCGACTGTGGGCATGTATCACCGCCGAATCCTGGGATAGGGGGATTCCGTTTTCCGCCGCCACCTATTACCCCAACACCATCCGGATGATCTGCATGTTGATCATCTCGAGGAATTGGTGGTTTCCCGGGGATATCTGATGTGGTTCCGCGCATTTCGGTTCCTGCAGATGGCCGCGCTCGGAGCGTATCTCATTTTTCTCCCCGTGTATCTGGTGGAGCGTGGACTGAGCCTGGAACAGGTGGGGTTGGTGGCCACGGTGCCGGTGGCAGTGCAGCTCGTGAGCGGGATCCTCTGGGGGGCCCTGGCCGACCTCCGGGGACAGACGAAGCCCTTCCTGATACAGGCGCTCGTGGTGTGGGCGGGGTCTGCCTTTGTATTACCGGCCATCTCTTCCTTCATGGGATTCCTCGTCCTGGGAGTTTGTCGGGCCCTACTCACCCCGATGATGGAGGGGTTGATCGTTACGAGCCTCTTCAAGGGGGCCCGTGAGGATGGGCGCGGGGCGAGCTATTCCGGATTCGCCGTCTGGGGTTCGGTAGGTTGGGCGATGGGGGTGGGTCTGGGCGGGGCCATAGCCCGGGGCTTAGGGACCGCGGGCGCCTTTTATTTCGCGGGTACGTTGTTCCTGAGCGCCTCCCTCGCCGTCTTCGCGATCCCCGAACCGGAGGAGCGGGTCCCGGAACCCACGGGGCGGCGGGGTCTGGGGATCGCACTGGAGCTCTTCGGGGACCGCCGGGTCCTCCGGCTTTTGCTCGCGTCCCTTCCCCTCGTCCTTGCCCTTAACGCCACCTCGCAGTTCTTTCCCGTGCGCCTCCGGGAGGTGGGCGCCTCGCCGGCCCTGATCGGCGCGGTCTACATGGTCCCGGCCTTTCTGGAGATCCCGGTCTTCCTCAAAATCGGGAAGTGGTCGGACCGCCGGGGAAGCCGGAGGCCCCTGCTCCTTTTGGCGGCGGGGGTTTACGTGGGATTATTTTCGCTCATCTCCCTGCTTGCCGATCCGTTGGAGCTGTTCGTGGGCTACTCGCTTCTTGAGCCTTTGGCGTGGGCCCCTTTGCTCACGGGGGCCTTCACCTTGGTGGCGGAGATCGTTCCGCGGCGGAGCTGGGCCACGGGACAGACGGTCTTTTCCCTCTGGATGTGGTCGGTGGGGGGGATGTTTGGGCCCCTTTTCGGGGGATTCGTGGCTCAGCGGTGGGGGCTTTCCGTCCTGTTTTCCGTGCTCGCCGCCGGCGCCCTTATCTCTTTTCTCCTCTTCCTGCGGCTTCCGGGAGGGCCGGGGCAGCCTTCGGGTCCAGGATCGCGGTGAGAAGAGAACGAAGCCGAAGTTTGCCGTGAAAGTGCCAGCTTGTTCCGGTTCCCACGGGCACCGAACACACGGACTCGGGAGGCACCGCTGTCGTCCAAGTACATGATCCGTCCCATGGAGAACCCAAAGGCTCGAACTTCACCCCGAAAAGTTCCGCCCGGAACGCCTGGACCACCTTGCCCTCCACTCTCCGTTTCGTCCCGCCCGAACACCGGGTCGCATCTTCTCGCGGGATTCGGTAACGGGCTTCCCAATCGATAGACCATGTTCGCTCCCGAAGGGGTAAAGCCGTTCGTCCTCGGAGAAGGGTTCCGTCCAAACGAAAGGTCCGAAACTTGCGGGATGGGATCGCATCGGGTAACTGGGAATAGGGGATCGATGTCTCGGGAAAATCGAGGAGTCCATTCCCTGGATCCTTTTGAGGGGATCCTGGTGGCCTACGCTTCCCTCACCGGGAACACGGAGAAGGTGGCCCAGGCCGTCGCCGATGTCCTGGGAGTGGTACCCCTGGACGTGCGCAAAGCCGCTCCGGAGGGCATCGGTGGGATCCGGCTTCTTTTCGTGGGGGATGGGGTTTATGCCCTCCGTCCCTCCCGGGCCATGGTGCGGTTCCTTCGGGCCCTGCCTCCATTACCGGGTGTCAAGGTCGCCCTCTTCGGGACTTACGGCTCCCTGCCCACCCAGCTCCGTCTGATGCGGCGGCTTCTGGTGGAAAAGGGAGCCGAGATCATCGGGGAGTTCGCCTGTCCCGGCCAGGACAAAGCCACGCTGGGCCTCTTGCGCCACGGCCGCCCCAACCAAAGGGACCTTGCGGCCGCGCGAAAATTCGCCCTGGAGATGGCGCGGAAAGCCGGCTACGCCCCGCCCGAAAGCTCCTCGTAGGCGCGTTTCAGATTCTCCCGATGGATCCACGCTGCAAGGCCTGCCATCGTCGCCCCCGGAATTCCGAAATCCGCCAAGGGTATCCGTAAAATCTCGTCCCGACCCTTGCCTCTTACAATGGCCTCCGCCACGGCTTCCCTCAGCGACACGAGGTAATTTATATTGTCCTCCATGGCTTTCCTGGCCTCCTCCCCCGAGAGGACCTTCCCGTGGCCGGGGATGATAGATTCTCCCCGCCAGCGCCCGAGGAGACCTCGGAGGGTGTGGAGGAGTTCCCCGATGCTTCCAGAGGACACCAATGGTAGGGGGATAACGGTGTCGCCGGCGATCCAGAGCCCTTCTTCCGGGAGTTCGACCATGAGGCCATCCGGGGAATGGCCCGGGACATGGCGGACGATGAGATCCCGTGCAAAAGAGATGGACATCCGGTCCCCCACGAGGAAGTTGGGGTGGCGGAGGATGGGAAGCTCAATCCCCGGCAGGACCTGGGAAAAGAACCTCCTGTCTTGGAGTTCGATCGCTTTCCAAAACGTCCAGAAACCTTCGTGGGCTATCACCGAGGCCTCGGGGAAGTAGGCCATCCCGCAAGCGTGGTCTCCGTGGGCGTGGGTGACGAGGAGCCACTCGATCCGCAGACCTTTCCCATCCGCAAAGTCCTGGATCGCCCGTGCCTCGTCGGGGAAAAGGGGAGGATCAACCAAAAGGGAGCGTCCGTCCCCCAAGGATATCAGGGTGGTAAGCATGTCCGCGAAGCGAGAGCGGAACGTCCAGGCTCCTTGGACAATTTCTTCTCTCGTCATGTGCCCTAGTTTAGCCCTTGGGGTAAGATGGGAGAAATGGGTGCTCCGGGAGCAAGGGGGTTGCGTGTTGAGCTTCTACAGATAACGCCGGATCCTGAAGCCCTGATCGCCCGGTGTGCCCGGGTCTCCCACAGGTCCGAGGCCCGCGCCTCCGCCGAAAGCGATCGGGAGCTGATCCGGAAGTTGATCTCTTGGGGCCATGAGTCGGTGCTCGAGTTCGCTTCCGCTACCTTTTTGGTGGAGGGGATATCCCGGGCGGCCGCTAACCAACTCACTCGTCATCGTCTCGCCAGCTTCATCCAAGAGTCCCAGAGGTTCGTGGACGTGCGGGACCGCGGACTGGTGCGGCCTCCCACCTTCAACGATAGCCAATGGGAGAAGGCGTGTTCCCTCTACCGGGAGGCCATGGACCTGTATGAGGGACTCATCGCCCAAGGTGTTCCCAAGGAGGACGCCCGTTATGTCCTTCCCATCGGGGTGGAAACAAGGCTTGTGGTGTCGGCCAACTTCCGGGAGTGGCGGCACATCATAAAGCTTCGGGGCTCCAAAGCGGCCCAGTGGGAGATCCGCCGCTTTGCCCAGGAGGTGCTGCGGATCCTCAAGGAGTACGCTCCTACCGTGTTCGCGGATCTGGAGGTGAGGTGAATGGGCTGGTCCATACTTTCGGATCGGGAGATAAGGGAACTCTGCGAGCGGGTGCCTCCCATGATCGATCCCTTCGTGTCTCGTCAGGAGGGTAAGCCCTCCTACGGCCTGGGTTCCTTCGGCTATGACATCCGGCTTGGGCGGAAGTTCCTGGTGCCGTTGGGAGGGGTGAACGCGGTCCTGGACCCGTTGAACTTCCCCCGGGAGCTCTTCCGGGAGATCGAGGTAAAGGATGTCTTCGAGCTCGCGCCCCACTCCCAGGTCCTCGCCGAGAGCATCGAGTGGTTCAATATGCCCGAGGACGTAATGGGGGTGTGCTGGGGAAAGAGCTCTTATGCCCGTTGTGGCCTCCTGGTCAACGTGACGCCTCTGGAGTGTAGCTGGCGCGGTAAACTCACTATAGAACTGGCAAATCTCTCCCCGCTTCCCATACGGCTCCACATCGGCCAGGGGATCGCCCAGGTGGTCTTCTTCCGGGGACAACGGCCCCTGCGGACCTATGTGGAAAAGGAGGCCGGGGGGATCTACCAGGACCAACGGGGCGTCACACCCCCCTCTTGAGAGAGCGAGTTGACACCTAGCTTCCGGGAGATGTAGGATCGGCGGCGATGAAAGCAGAGATCTTTCATAACCCTACGGTGGGCTCGTTGACGTTCCCCGAGGTGGTGGACGAGATCGTATCCATGATGGAAAGTGCTCCCGATGCGGCGTACGAGATCATCGTGGGGACCGACTCCCAGACCTATTACAACATAGCCGAATACGTCTCGGCCATCGTGATCCACCGGTTGGGCAAGGGAGGTCGCTACTTCTGGCAGCGACGCCGGGAGCGCAATCCCAAATCCATTCGAGAGCGCATTTGGCGGGAAGCATGGTTGTCATACGAGCTCGCCCGCAAGCTGGTGGAGGCCCTGCAGGAGCGGGAGGTATTGGGCTTCCACTTGGAGATTCATGTGGACGTGGGACGTTCCGGCCGTACCCGGGAGTTGGTGGAGGAAGTAGTGGGGATGATCCGGGGAAGCGGGTTCGCCGTGCGCACCAAACCCGAGGCCTACGCCGCCTCCACCGTGGCCGATAAACATACCTGAACCTTTACCGACAGAGAAACGAAGGGGTTTCGACCTTTTAACGGGAACCGAACCGCCTTTCCTCACAATGCTGCTGTAAGGATAAGTTTGGAAACGAGCTTCTATGGCGTCCTTTTGAGTTAATCGCCCAAGGAGATAGCCGCCGCGACAAAAACGAAATGGTTCAGGTATATGTGTGGAGGCAGGTTGACGGTCCTACCCTGCCTCGGCGCTTTCCGGTGCGCTTCTAAGGAGGCGGTTAACCGTCCCGCACGGACCTCAATGTCCGGGATCTGGGGCGAGATCCTGGGCCAAAGGTTCTCGTTCGGCATCCAGGTAGTTTCATGCCTCCGGCCCACTCGACTCATACCCCGGCGTCCAGGACCTCTGCGCAGGATCTCTGCGAAGATGTGATATCTTGAGACGGAGGTGATCCGGATACTTGACCCCGGGGTCCGCCGCGTTTAGACTGGTAAGGTGAGTTTTAAGTCCAAAAAGGGGGGTGAGAGTATGGCGAGGTTCAAGCTTGTGTTGACGGGTGATGGTCTT
>MTNL01000184.1 GCA_002010365.1 Candidatus Acetothermia bacterium JdFR-50
GAGGAGGTGGCGCCCGCCACGAACGCCGCGAGCTCGCGGGTGAATCCCCCGCTCATCGTCCTCAACCCACCACTTCCTCGATGATCCGGAGGGCGTTTCCGCCCACGATCTTGGCGATCTCCTCGTCGGAATACCCCCGGGCCACCAGGCCCCGGATGATGTTCTTCCACTCGAGGGGCGATTCGATCCCGTACATGTAGTCGGCCGCCAAGGTGATCCCCAGCCGCTCGAGGTTGAAGGGCTTGGACTTCGCCATCCCCCGGTGGGCCGCCACCTGATCGTGGAAGACGATGTCGGTGCCGATGGCGACGTGGTCCACCCCGATGAGCTTGACGATGTAGTCGATGTGGTTGAGGACATCCTCGATCCCCTGTTCGGGCCTGTCGCTCAGCTGGTTGGGGATCGCCGACACCCCCACCACGCCGCCCTTCTCGGCCAAGGCTTTGAGTTCCTCGTCGGTCTTGAGGCGCTTGCAGCGGGGATACAGGGCCCGGGCACCGGTGTGATTGCATAACACCGGATCCTTGGAGTGCCTTATGGCGTCGAGGGTCGTCTGGACCCCGCAGTGGGAAAGATCGATGAGGATCCCGAGTTCGTTCAGCTTCTCCACCAGTTCCAAGCCGAAGTAGCTGAGGCCGCTGTCGGTCCGCTCCGCACATCCGTCGCCCACGTAGTTCCGGGAGTTGAAGGTGAGGAGCATCATGCGGACGCCCATTCCATAGGCGACGTCGACGAGCTCCAGCCGCTCTCCCACGGTTTGGGGCTCCAGCTGAAACATGAAGGCCTGCTTGCCTTCCCTCTTGGCCCGGCGGATATCCTCGGCGGAGGTGGCGAACACCAGGTTCGGCTCCTTGGCCACGTGGTAGAGGTACCTCCCCAAAAGCTCCATGGAGGCCTCGAAGTCCTCCGGGATCCCGGGGACCGCTTCGAAGCAGCACGTTATCCCGGTTTGGCGCACCAACTCATACTCGAAGTGGAAATCGAGGGAGCCGAACATGTGGGTATGTAAGTCCACCGTGATCAGCTCCGAAAAGAGGCGTTCGGCTCGTTCGGCCTGCTCGGGGTCGAGCTTGATCAGCCGCTCCTCCAAAGGCAACTTCAGGTACTCATCGCGTGAAAGCATGGAACCTCCTTTCTCGTTGTGCCTCGGAGAGGCAGTTCTCACCTCCTTGTCCGCACCATCCGGGGGTCCAGGGCGTCCCTGAGCCCGTCCCCCAGGAGGTTGAACCCCAGCACCGTGAGGAGGATGGCCAGCCCGGGAAAGGTGGTGACGTGGGGCGCCACACGCAGGTAGACCCTGCCCTTGCTGAGCATGGTCCCCCACTCGGGGGTGGGGGGTTGGGCCCCGAGCCCCAGGAACCCCAGGGCGGCGGCGGAGAGGATGGCGGAGGCGATGTTGAGGGTGGCCTGGACGATGATCGGGGCCATGGCGTTGGGGACGATGTGGCGGAAAAGGATCCAGGAATCGCCGGCCCCCAGGGCCCGGGCCGCCTCGACGAAGTCCTTCTCCTTGATCGAGAGGACGACGCTCCGAATCAGCCGGGCATAAATGGGAAGCTGGGCAACGCCCACGGCGATCATGGCGTTGTAGAGCCCCGGCCCCAGGATGCTCACCACCACGATGGCCAAAAGTATCGCGGGGAACGCGAGGAGGATATCGATGAAACGCATGATTATGAGGTCCGCCGCTCCCCCGTAATAGGCGCCGACGGCCCCCAAGGGCAGCCCGCCCATCAGGCCAATACCCACGGATACCACGCCCAACGTCAGGGAAATGCGGCTCCCATAGATGATCCGGCTCAGGATATCCCTTCCTAGCTCGTCGGTGCCCAAGGGATGACGCAGGGACGGGGGCTGCAACATCTCCCGCAGGTTGGCCTTCAGGGGATCGTAGGGGGCGATGAGGGGGGCGAAGGAGGCGGTGAATATCGCCAAAAGGACGATGGCCATGCCCGCTTTAGCAGACCGGTTTCTGAAAAGGGTCCGAAGTGCCCGGCTTTCCCAAAGCCCCGGTTTATGCATAGCGGATCCGCGGATCGATGAAGCCGTAGAGGAGATCCACCCCCAGGTTCACCAGGGAGAAAGCCGCCGCGAACACCAACACCGCTCCCTGGATCACGGGGTAGTCCCGGGTGAAGATGGAATCCACCATGAGCCTCCCCATCCCCGGCCAGCTGAACACCGTCTCCACAAGCACCGTCCCTCCCAGGAGGCGGCCGAACTGGAGCCCCACGATGGTCACCACGGGGATCAACGCGTTCCTGAGGGCGTGGAGATAGATGACCGTGATTTCCCGCAGGCCCTTGGCCCGGGCGGTGGTGATGTAATCCTGCTGCAGCGTCTCCAACATGCTGGATCTCGTCTGCCTCGCGATTATCCCCGCCGCCAAAAGGCCCAGGGTCAGGCTGGGGAGGATGAGGTGCCGCAGGGTGTCGGCCCCCGTGCAGGGAAGCCAGTTCAGCTTCACCGAAAAAAGGAGGATCAACATGAGGCCCAACCAGAAGGCGGGGGTGGAGACACCGATGAGGGCGAACACCATGGCCAGGTTGTCGAAGAGGGAATACGGTTTGGTGGCGGAGATTATCCCCGCCAGCCCTCCGATGACCACGGCGATCACCATGCCGGCGGCGGCGAGCTTGAGGGTGTTGGGAAAACGCATCCTTATCTCGTAAGCCACGGGCATATTGGATGCGATGGACTCCCCGAGGTTCCCCTGAAGCAGGTTTTTCATGAAGACGATGTATTGGACCAAAAGGGGCTTATCCAAACCCCAGGTGCGCCGCAGGAACTCTATCTGCTCCTTGGTGGCCCACTGATCGGCCAGGAGCTCGGCGGGATCGCCGGGGACGAGCCGGATCATGGAGAAGACCAGGACGGTGATGCCGATCAGGACGAACAGGGTCAGAAACAGGCGGTAGAGAATATAGCGCCCCATCGGCGATCACCGGGGGCGCCCCGGGGTCCGGGGCGCCCCCTCCGCCTCACTCTCCCTTCTCGATCCAGGTATCACGGATGAGGACCTCGTCTATCCGCTCCGTCACCGAAATCACGAAGTCCTTGACCTCACGCCTCTTGGCGTGGATCTGGGGCTCGTAGTAGAGGGCGATGAAGGGGGCATCCTCCATGATGAGCTCCTGGATCCGCTTCACGATGGCACAGCGCTCCTCCAACGTGGTCGCGGCCCTCTGGGCCTTGATGAGCTCCTCCACCTCGGGATTGGTGTAGAACATGCAGTTCAGCCCCGGAGACCAGGCCGCCTTGCTGAAGAGCCCGATCCCCAGTTCGGGATCCAAGGTGGGAAGCCCCCAACCGATGAAGAACATCTGGAGCTTGTTCTCCTCCAGGGGCTTCCTCATCATGGCCCCGTAGGCCGCCCACTCCAGGGCCACCACCTTGACCTTTATGCCCACCTGCTCGAGGTAGAACTGGACCGCCTCCACCACCTCGGTGTCCATGAGGTACCGACCGGGACCGTAATGCAGCGTGACCTCGAACCCGTTGGGATAACCCGCTTCCTTGAGGAGCTCCCGGGCCTTGTCGGGGTTGTATTCGTAGTACTTAGCAGGGGTGTAGCATAGGGCCGTGGGGGGCATCGGCGAGTCCATGGGTCTGGTGAGGCCGAGGAAGATGCTCTCCACGATGGCCTCTTTGTCCACGGCGTAGTTCAGGGCCTGTCGGACCCTGGGGTCCCGGAAGGGCCCCCATTGGACGTTGAGGCCGATGAACATCCTGCGCTGTTGCGGTGGGGTGAGGACGTCGATGCCCAGTCCCGGGTTGTCCATATAGCGCTTGGCGTCCCGGGGCGGCACGTGATAGGCCACATGGACCTCGCCGGCTTCCAAGGCCATCAAGCGCGAGGCCACCTCCGGGATCGGCTTCACCACGATGGCGTCGAGATAAGGCCTTCCGCCCCAGTACTCCTCGTTGGCCTCGAGCCGCACCTCTTGGCCCCGGATGTGGTGTACGAACTTGAACGGGCCCGTGCCCACCGGGGCCTTGTGGTATTCCTTGTTGCCCAGCTTTCGCACCTGGGCGGGGCTGTTGATACACATGGGGGAATAAGCCAACTGGGCCGGCAGGGCGGCGAAGGGTTCCTTGGTGATGATCTTGACGGTATAGTCGTCCACCACCTCCACCGCTTCGATCATCCGGAAAGCCCCTCGCGCCAGGGCACCGGTCTCGGGATCCAGCATCCGTTCGATGTTGAACTTCACCGCCTCGGCGTTGAAGGGGGTGCCGTCGTGGAATTTGACCCCCTGGCGCAGATGGAAGATCCAGACCCGGGGATCATCGGGGGACTGCTCCCACGAAGTCGCGAGCACCGGCAGGACCTTGGGTTCTCCCCCCGTGGGGTTTATCCGCGTCAGGCCCTGTGTCACCAGGTGAATGATCCCCAGGTTGGGGATGCCGTGGCAATACACACAGTCGAAGATGGGGATGTCGGTGCCCAAAGCCACGACGAGGGTTCCCCCGGAACGGGGCTCCGCTCCCAAGGCGGCCGAAAACAGGGCCAACGTGCCGATAAGCAACCAGAAGACCTTTCGCATTCTACCACCTCCTCCCGAATTCTTTCCGTGGGCTCACTCCGTCGGACTTCCCACCTCCCTTCGCGAAATGGGTTCATCCCCATCGCCACACCCACCGGCCAAAGCCTGGTAGGGAAACAACCACTCGTAGCTCCGCTTGAGAAGCTTTAGCAGGAGCGAGGTCTCCGCGTTCCTCACCCCGGGTATTTTGGGGAGCTTGTCCTTGAGGAAGAGGAAGAGGTCCTGGGTGGAGGGAAAAACGGTTTCGATGATGATATCGTCCACCCCGGTGACGAAGGCCACAACCCGGACGCAAGGCATCGCCGCCAACATGGCCCCCGCTTCGTCCAGGTGCTTGAGATCCACATCCAGGTGGATGAGGGCCACCGTGTTCATCCCCACCTTCAGGGGATCCACGATGGCGGCGATGCGGATGTAGCCCTCGTTGACCAGGCGATCTATGCGACGGCGGATGGTGCCCTCCGAGACCCCCAGTTGGCGGGCGAGCTCCACGTTCGGCAACCTACCGTCCCGCTGCAGAAGCTCCATGATCCGGTGATCGAGCTCATCCAGCGAATGCATCCCTTTACCCCCTGAAACCATTATGGCCGTCTTACGAAAAATGTCAAGTTTTCGCTATTGGACGCCGATTATCGCGATAATTTTGAAAAAAAGCGACGAAAGACGAAAGAACGGGGCTTGGGGAGCCCCGGGCCGCGTACATGAAAAAAGGACGAGGGGCCCGTTGCGGGCCCCTCGTCCCGGAGGTGGGAAAGCGGGCTTTCGTTTTGGGGGCGGGGCAGCTCTCCTTCCTTTCCGCGCC
>MTNL01000087.1 GCA_002010365.1 Candidatus Acetothermia bacterium JdFR-50
GAGACCCCGACGAGCCCTTTGGAACATTTCCTCATCGTGCGGGAGCTGAAGAAGCGCGACGTGGAGCTTGCGAGCCTCGCCCCCCGGTTCTCCGGGTCCCTGGAGAAGGCGGTGGACTACCGGGGGGACCTCGAGGTCTTCCGCCGGGACCTACGGGCCCACGTGGCCATCGCCAAAGCCCTGGGGGGCTATCGGATAAGCCTCCACTCGGGCTCCGACAAGTTCTCCCTCTACCCACTCTTCGCGAAGGAGGCGGACGGCCTCTTCCACGTGAAGACCGCGGGGACGAGCTACCTCGTGGCCCTGGAGGTGGTGGCGAGGAGGGTCCCGGGCCTCTTCCGGGAGATTTACCGCCTTTCCCTGGAGCGGTTCCCCGAGGACCGTGCCACCTACCATCTCGCCACGGACCTCTCCCGGGTCCCGGACCCCGCTTTCCTACGGGATGAGGAACTCCCCCAGTTGCTCTCGAAGCCCGACCCGCGTCAGGTCCTGCACGTGGCCTACGGTTCCGTCCTGCGGAGCCCACTGGGGGAGAGGCTGAGGGAGGTCCTCCTCGAGTTCGAGGAGGATTACGCTGTCGCCCTGGAACGGCACCTGGGGCGGCATCTGGAGCACCTGGGGGTGAGAAGATGAGGTTCGACCTTTCGGGCAAGGTGGCGGTGATCACCGGCGGCGGTGGGATTCTGTGTTCCACCATCGCCGATGGCTTGGCTCGTGAGGGAGTGCGATGCGTCCTCATCGACATCGCCGCGGACAAAGCCCAGGCGGCCTTGAGGCGTGTCCGCGAGGCCGGCTCCGATGGGCTCGCCATAAAGGCCAGTGTCCTCGACCGGGAGGATTTGGAACGGGCGGCGGAGGAAACCCTGAAGACATTCGGCCGGGTGGACTTCCTCATCAACGGCGCTGGGGGGAACCACCCCAAGGCCACCACTTCCAAGGAAATCCCCTTCTTCAATTTGCCCGAAGAGGCCGTGCGGTTTGTGTTCGACCTCAACTTCATGGGGACGTTCCTCGCGTCCCAAGTGTTCGGGAAGATCATGGCCGAACAGGAGGAAGGGGTGATCCTCAATATCGCCTCCATGAACGCCCTGCGTCCCCTAACTCGGATCCCTGCGTACTCCGCAGCCAAAGCGGCAGTGGCCAACTTCACCCAGTGGCTCGCGGTCCATATGGCCCAGGAGTACTCTCCGAAGATTCGGGTAGTTGCTATTGCCCCCGGTTTCTTCCTCACCGAACAGAACCGTTTCCTTTTGCTCGATGAGAAGGGAGAGCTCACCGAGAGGGGGAAGAAGATCATCGAACACACCCCCATGGGCAGATTCGGAGCCCCCGAGGACCTTATTGGAACGGTCGTATGGCTCCTTTCACCAGCTGCAGCCTTCGTCACGGGGGTGGTGATTCCCATTGACGGGGGATTCTCCGCGTACTCAGGCGTTTGAGGTCGGGCATTTGATTTTGTTCCAGTCCCACTCTGAGGTTGGCTAAAATTCACAGGGGACTTTGTGCTCCGCAAGGGGGTGGAATGAGCGAGGTCACCGTCGATGGCCATCGCCTAGGCTTGGCCGACGCTGAGGAGATTATCTTTCGAAATGCGCGTGTCAAAGTTTCTGCTCAAGCGCTAGAAACCCTGAAAAGAACCCAAGAAATCCTTTCCCGGGCGGTAGAAGATGAGCGACCCATTTACGGGGTGAATACGGGATTGGGGAAGCTCTCCACCATAAGGATCGGAAAAGAAGATCTCCGCACCCTCCAACGGAACCTGGTACGTTCCCATGCCACGGCGGTGGGTGCCCCCCTACCCCGAGAAGCGGTTCGGGGAGTGCTCCTTTTCCGCGTCAACTCCCTGATCAAGGGTTTCTCGGGGGTCCGTGCCGAGGTCGTGAACCTGCTTGTGGAGATGTTGAACCGGGGCGTTCATCCCGTGATCCCCGAGCAAGGTTCCGTAGGCTCTTCCGGTGACTTGGCGCCCTTGGCCCATGTTGCGTTGGTGTTGTTGGGGGAGGGAAAGGCTCTTTACAAAGGGGAGGTTTTGCCCGGAGGCGAGGCCCTGCGACGAGCGGAGCTTGAACCTCTGGGGGAGCTTTATCCAAAGGAAGGCCTTGCCCTCCTGAACGGCACGGCCTACATGCTCTCCCTTGTGTTCTTGGGATACGTGCTCGGTCGGCGGGCGTTCCGGGCTGGACTTTCTGCCGCAGCCCTCTCGTTCCAGGCCCTCCGGGGCCGTACGGAACCCCTGGATCCCAGGATCCACGATGTTCGCCCTCACCCGGGGCAACGGGAGGTCGCGGCCATTATGCGTGAGTGCCTTTCGGGCAGCGAGCTTGTGGATACCTATCAGGATGATGTCCAAGATCCCTATTCCCTCCGCTGCCTTCCCCAGATCCTGGGGCCGGTCCTGGAAACCCTCTGGTTGGTAGAAGGGAGGCTCCGGGTGGAGATGAACTCCGCCACCGATAACCCCCTGGTGTTCCCGGATGGGGTGGTTCTCTCGGGCGGGAACTTCCACGGGGAGATCCTGGCCTTCGCCGCCGAATGGTTGGCGCTGGCCTTGGCGGAGCTTGCCGCGAGCTGCGAGCGCAGGATTTCGCTTCTCCTTTCAGCAGGGGATCGGGGATTGCCCCCGTTCTTGGCGCAAGAGGGAGGTGTTAACTCTGGACTCATGCTCCTCCAGTACACCGCTGCTTCCTTAGTGGGCGAAAACAGGGTCCTCGCGCATCCCGCAGCCGCGGATTCCATTCCCACCTCTGCCGGAAAGGAGGACCATAACTCCTTCGGCGCCACCTCCGCGTGGAAGCTCCGGCGGATCGCGGAAAACACGATACGAGCCGTGGCCCTGGAACTCGTGTGCGCTCGTTGGGCGGTGGAGTTCGTAGGCGCGGCGAAACTCTCCCCCGCCACCAAGCGAATCTATGAGAAACTACGTGATTTGATTCCACCGCCCGGTGAGGATAGGTACTTGGGGGATACCATCGAAGAGGTGGGGCGTCTAGTTCGCGAGGGGGAGTTGGGATATGAGTTTTAAATCCGGCATTGTGGCTGTGATGGGGAAGACCAACGTGGGAAAGTCCACCTTCATAAACTCCCTGATCGGCAGGAAGATGGTGATCGTCTCCGACAAGCCGCAAACTACTAGAAACCGCATCCGTTGTGTCCTCACTACAGATTCCGCCCAGATCGTGTTCGTGGACACCCCGGGGCTGCACAAGCCCATCAACAAACTCTCCGAGGCATTGGTGAAGGAGGCGATGCGGGCCCTGGCGGGGATTGACGAACTGGTTTATATGACCGAGCCCACCGGGGGCATCGATCCCTTCGACGAACAGGTCATGCCCCGGATCAAGGAACTCCCCTGTCCCAAGATCCTCCTCGTGAACAAAATCGACCTTGCCCGAGGGAACCAGCTCCCTGAGACGCTCCTTGCCTACGACTCCCTGGACATCTTCCAGGAGCTCGTTCCCATCTCCTGCTCCCGGGGGAAAAACCTAGATAGGGCCCTAGAGGTCATCATCAAGTACCTTCCCGAGGGGGAGCCTCTATTCCCCGAGGGGATGCCCACCGACAAGCCCCTGGAGTTCATCATCGCCGAGCTCATCCGGGAGAAGATCTACCACTTCACCTATCAGGAGATCCCCTACTCCACTGCGGTGGTGGTGGAGGAAATCCGGGAGCGAGAGGACAAGCC
Source organism: Candidatus Acetothermia bacterium JdFR-50 (assembly GCA_002010365.1). Classification (GTDB taxonomy): domain Bacteria; phylum Bipolaricaulota; class Bipolaricaulia; order Bipolaricaulales; family Bipolaricaulaceae; genus UBA3571. The sequence continues at coordinate 3,683 of MTNL01000087.1, forward strand.
CCTCATCGAGATCTACGCCACAATTTACGTGGCCAAGGACTCCCAAAAGGCCATCGTCATCGGCCGCAAAGGGCAGAAATTGAAAGAGATCGGCCGGACCGCCCGCCTGGAGATAGAGGCCTTGTTGGGAAAGCAGGTCTACCTCGCCCTGCAGGTGAAGGTGAAGAAAAATTGGACCGAGGATGATGCGATGGTCTCACAGTTCCTTTACGCCAATGAGTAACGAATTTCCTGTAGAAGCGCCGCGTTCGTTCAAGGAGTTCGTTGCTTGTGAAAAGCTGCAGGGAATTTTGGATCCCCCTGTCTCCGCCAAGATTCCCGCTTGGTTCCTCTGGGAACTCGTCCAAGCGGGGGCCGTTTTTCTCGTGAGCTTCGATGGAGTTGGGATTGCCCGTGAGCCATTGGGGTTTGTGCTGGCGTTGCGGAATGGTCCCTTACTGCGGGTGGTGGCCTTCGGTGCTCGCCGGGATCTTCCCCCCCATCTCCGACGGGAGATGTTGGAGTCCCTGCTGGAAGAAATCCTTAGCCAAGCCGAGGGCCAGGGCGTGGAAGAGGTCCTCTGGCCGTTCGATCCCTTGGAGCCCCGCTGGGCTGAGTTTTTCCTTGAGATGGTGGGCGCTGAAGCGGAAACTTATGAACTTCGGCGGGACCGTGCCGGGGCGACCAGATACCTACGCGCGTTGGCTTCCATTCGTCCAGAACGCGAGATGAAAGAAAAAAACTGGAAGCAAACCTCCCTCAAGAGCTTCTTTCCGGTAAACACGACCCGGCCGGCTATTGGAGGCCGAGAGCCCGTCTCCTGGAATCTCCATCTCAACGCCCCTCTGCTCGTCTTGGAGATCCCGGGGGCGGGCTTGACAGCCCTCCCTCGGACTTTAGTTAGGCAGTGGGAAGAAGCCTGGGAAGCGTTGGAAACTTACGTGGACAAAGGTTACGCCCTGGTGGGCTTCCATCGCCAAGGTGATCGCGCGTTTTTGGTGTTGGAGAGGAAACTCTAAGTGGTTAAGCTGAAAGACTATGAGCGCCAAAATCGTAATCGAACCGGTGCTGGATCTCGAGGGCTTCCACGAATGTGAGCGCCTTCAAAAGGAGGTGTGGGGGTTCGACGACATCTCCGTGGTTCCCGACCACGTCTTGCTCACGGTGGTGAAAGGCGGCGGCTTGCTTCTTGGAGCCTTCGCCGAGGAGGGGGATCACCGGGAGATGGTGGGTTTCGTCCTCTCGTTTTTCGGGCGCAGCGAGGACGGAACCCTCAAGCACTGTTCGCTGATGGCGGCGGTGAAGGAAGGTTGGCGGGACAAGGGTTTGGGTTATAAGCTGAAATTGGCCCAGCGGGAGCACGTGTTGCATCAGGGCGTTGGTCTCATCACATGGACCTTCGACCCTTTAGAGTCCCGTAACGCTCACTTCAACCTCAATAAGCTAGGATGTGTGGTGGCCAATTTCTACGTGAACTATTACGGATCCCTGCGCGATGAACGCAACTGGGGCCTTCCCACCGATCGCTTTCTCTGCGAGTGGCATCTTCGGGCCCCGCGGGTGGAGAGACGCCTGCGGGAAG
>MTNL01000153.1 GCA_002010365.1 Candidatus Acetothermia bacterium JdFR-50
TGGTGGCCAGGAAGCGTGCTCCTCGCCGCAGCGCCTGGAAGGCGATGTTGAGCTTGCGGTAGTCGAAAGTCCGATCGAAGGCAGCGACCACGTACTCGATCTTTTCAGGATCCTCGCACAGCTCCAGGCCAGCGCGACACAGCTCGACGAGGAGAGGGAGCTCCCCGATGGCAAACACCCGAGCTCCCGGGGTCTTCTGGGAAAGGTACCGGGCGAGGACGAAGGATGAGTTCACCACCTCATCCTCCGCGGTGGGAATCCCCAGGCGCGTGAGCTTTTCCGCGTAATCCCCCCGGGAGTACAGGGGCTTGTTGGAGAGGTAAACGATACGACGACCCCGGGCCTTGAGTTCCGCGACGGCCTCCGCCGCGCCCGGGATCAGACGCTCTCCCCGATATACGGTCCCATCCAAATCGAGGATATAGCCGCTAACCGTGGGGAACCTCCCTTCACTCACGAACGATCAGAGTGCGACAAGGGTCAAGGTAAACGCGGATCTCGTCGCCCTCACGGTAGGGCATTGTAGCACGGGCCTGCACTCGGAGGGAGGTATCCCCTAGCTTTATAAAGAGGTAGAGGATGTTGCCCAGGTACACCCGGTGTAGCACGGTGCCGCTGAACGTGTTCTCTCGGACCCCCGCTCCCTCTACCACCTCCACATCCTCTGGTCGCACGAAGGCCGTGGCACTTCTTCCAGGGACCACCGACTCCGGATCCAGCACGCTACAGCGTACCCGCCCGAAATCGGTCTCTAGGACCGCCTCGGCCTGGTCGCCGTTCAGCTCGGCCACCACTCCCGAGATGAAGTTGGTGACCCCGATGAAATCCGCCACGAACTTGGTGGCTGGCCGATGGTAGATCTCCTCCGGCGACCCCACTTGCACGATCCTTCCCTGGTTCATGACCGCCACCCGATCGGAGATCACCATCGCCTCCGCCTGGTCGTGGGTCACGTAGACGGCGGTGATCCCCATGCGCTTCACGAGACCCTGAATTTCGAAGCGCATTTTCTCCCTAAGCTTCGCATCGAGGTTGGACAAGGGCTCGTCCAAGAGGAGGACCTTAGGGTTACGGGTCAGGGCCCGGGCCAAAGCCACCCGCTGTTGTTGTCCGCCGGAAAGCTGTGTGGGGTATCGATTCTCCAGGCCCTCCAAGCCCACCAGCTTCAGGGTCTCCGCCACCCTCTTCCTTATCTCCTTCTTTGGGAGCCTGGCGATCTTAAGGCCGTAAGCTACGTTGTCGAAGACACGCATGTGGGGCCATACCGCGTAGTTTTGGAATACCATGCCGATACCCCGTTTGGATGGCGGCACGAACCCTTTGGAGAACATGGGCTTTCCATCGATCACCACGTCCCCCTCATCCGGCCGCTCGAGGCCCGCGATGCAACGCAGTGTCGTGGTTTTGCCGCAGCCGCTTGGACCGAGCAGGGTTATGATCTCGCCCTTTTCGATCTCCAGCCAAATGTGATTCACCGCCACCACTTTGCCGAATCGTTTGAGAAGGTTTTGTATTTCGATGAAGCTCATTTACCCCCTCCTGCCGCCAGCGCCCCAGGCCACGTTCAGGATCCCGCCGCCGATCCTGGCCGCGATCAGAAGGAGCACGAACACCAACACCACCATGAAGAACGCCATTGCGGCCGCGATCCCGAACTCCATGCCCCGATGCCAGTTGAGGTATATTCCGATGGGTAGTGTCTCCCAACCCCCCCGGTACAGGAAGACCGCGGTGGAGATCTCCTGGAAGGCCATGATGAAGAACATGATTACGCCTACAAAGATCCCTTTGAGAAGGAGCGGAAGGGATATGGAGAAAAAGGTTCGGAGCTTTCCCGCTCCCGAGATCTCCGAAGCTTCCTCCAGCGATGGATCAAGCTGCAAGTACGAGGCATGGGCCATCCGTAGGAAGTAAGGGGTGCGGCGTACAAACAGCGCCAGGGGCATGATGATCCAGTGGGTGGCTATAGGGATTGTCTTCCAGAAGGCAAGGAGGAAGCTGACGCCAATAGCGATCCCCGGGAAGACAAGGAGGATGGTGGAGATGAAGTCCAAGGCGTTTTTGCCCGGAGCCCGGGTACGGGTAAGGAGATACGCCACCGCGAGCCCAAACGTTACCCCGAATACCAAAGCGATTCCGCTGAAGCGGAAAGAGTTCATCAAAAGCTGAGGCGTCTCGAAGAAGATCACCTCGAAGTTTTCCAAGGTCCAATAGGTAGGAAATGGCTCGAACACCCACCTCCGGGAGAAGGCTGAAAGCCCCAACACCACAGGGATTATAAGTACAAGTGCCGAGATAAAGCCCATGTACAGGTACGCGATCAGTCGGGCGAGAGGGCCTGGGGTGATAGTTCTCCCTTCCAAAGCCGTGCCCTTAGAGAGGGCAGTGTATTTCTTTCTCTCGATCCAGCGGCGTAAGGTAAGGAACATCCCCACACAAATCACAGCTGCTACCACAACTGAAACGATCCCCATGTATTTTCGGTAGACGTCGGTAAAGTGGTAGGCGATGTTGATATAAGCGATGGAGGGCAGGTAATCCACCTGGCCCAGGATTATAGGCGTTAGCCAGTCCGTGAACGGCCAAAGGAATACAAGAACCGCTCCTGCGAAGTAACTTGGAGTGGCCAGGGGAAGGGTAATGGTGAAGAACCGGCGAATGCCTCCCGCTCCCTCTACTTCCGCTGCTTCCTCCAGCGAAGGATCGATGTTAGTGAACCCGGCGAGGAGGCTGAGGACGATGAAGGGGAGAAGGTGCAGGGACTGAATGAAGATAAGTCCTTGGAGGCCATAGATGAAGTTGATGGGTTCATCGATGATGCCCCATTCCATGAGGAGAAGGTTGACGGTACCCCACTTGCCGAAAAACACGATAAACGCGAACGCCCCCGCGTAAGCGGGAAGGACGATGGGAAGGAGGGTCAGGGCGGTGAACACGGTTTTACCCCGGATCCGGTAACGAGCCAAAATATAGGCGGCGGGAAGGCCGACCAAAGTAGTGGTAGCTAACACCAGAACTCCAAGTAGCAGGGTGTTCCCGAACGCCTTGAGGTAATATGAATCCCGGAAGAAATCGAGGTAATTCTGGATTCCGAATCGGTCCGTCCCTGCGATCTTGAAGCTTTCGAGGATCAAGAAGAAAAGCGGATACAAGATGAAGAGCCCAACCACCGCCCATAGGATCAGGGAGAGAATAATCTCGCCCCGGGAGAGATCATAAAGGGGCAGGCGGAGCCTAACCCCGCCTGCCCCTTTGATTCCTGCAGCGCTTAATCGGTTACCCATCTTCAGACCTTCGAGTTCAGCCTTTGACCAAGAGGTTTCGGGCCTCTAACGCCAGGAGTCGTGCAGCAGCGTATTCGCCCCGGCCGAAGAGGGTCCGGGCCTCCTCTATCTTGGCCTCAGCAGCCGCCACGTCCTTGCCGGCCGCACGGGCGGCCTCCACCTCGCCCTCTACCTCCTCGATCAGCGCCAATGTGTTCTTGAGCTCGCCCCACTTGCGATAGATCTCCATCTCGTATTTGCGGTTGACCTCGTCCCAACGTTGCTTTGCGAGTTCGAGGTCGTACTCGATGAGTTCCACCTCTAGTTGCCAGAAGTTGTCGACGCCCAGTGCACCCAGGGCGTGCTTGGCCATCTCAATCCCCTCATCGGCCCAAGCACTCAGACTGATGTCAGTGCGGGCGGGGAAGTAGGCGCCCTTAAGGACGTAAAGCTGTCCCTCCAGGCTATAAAGCCAATCCAGGAATATCTTGGCGTTCTTCTCGTTGGGAGCGCCTGCGAGAAGCGCGGCGGCTTCGGGAACCATGATGGTCTTATCGGGTACCAGAGCCTTAACGGGATAACCGTCCTTGCGGGCGGCCATGGCGTTCATCTGGGGTTGGGCGATCCCGATGGGAACCTCCCCCCGGGCTACGATCTGCAGGGTATCGGTGCTCCCAGTGGAGAACCGGGCCAAGTTCGCAGCCAGGTACCGCAGGTAGGCCCATCCTTCTTCCTCCCCCATTGTCTGGAGGATGATCTCCACCGTTTCGTGCATAGTACCGGAGGCATAAGGGAGGGTATGTACAATGTTCCCTCGATACACGGGATCAACGAGATCCATCCAAGTTGTGGGCACGGGCAAGCGCAATTTCTTCATGACCTTTTCGTTGTAGATGTTGGTCACAAGCCACGGAGCGAAGCAAGTCCAGTAGTACTCGGGATCCTTGACCAACATCCCCTTCCATTCTGCAGGGATGGCATCCCAGCCTTTGGGCTTATAGGGCACGATAAGGCCAAGGTCCTGCAGGAGCTCGTGGGCCGGGGCACCGGCACCCAGGAACACATCCGCGTCGGGCTTGCCCCCCCAGAGACGTACCTTGTCAACGCAAACAGGCCATCCACCGGGCTTGACGAAGGTGATCTCGATTTCTTCGCCGAAAGTGCGAAGGTAGTAGGCTTTGAATCCTTCCATCAAGCTCTCGGCAAGCTCGGTATAGATGGGGCCCACCCAACCCAACCGTTCTTTAGCCTCCAGCGCAAAAACTGCGGTGAGCAACAAACATACCACTAAAATGGCCTTCTTTTTCCACACGAGCTGTCACCTCCGCGCAAATTTTTGGTTGAAAGGCCATTTTCTTAAGACCCGGCTATCACCCCCCTTTTGCTCATTGTACCCATGAGACCAACGAGGTTGAGGATGAACTCTATGGAGCTCGCAGCCGATACCTGGGCTCGGGTATAACGATATCCATTACCTTCTTTTTGTTTCTTTTCATTGCTTTTAGTTTCAAATCCCATTGTAGCCTGAGTGATTCCAGGATCAAACGGCGAGGCGACCCATTGCCTCCGGGCCGCCCCGCCATTGAGTTCAATCGCCGAAGGTCACTGTTCCCTCGAGAAATGCAGGGGCTTCGTAGAATTCCAAATATTTTTGGTCTCCCTGCGGGGTCTTAGGCGCGTCCGAGGGGCGCCACCACTCATTTGCCAAGAAGTTTGTCCGTGCCAGTTCCCAAACTTCTTGAGGAGCTGGTACGTCGAATACTTGCCATGAAATCGAGGTTGGGGTGAGCTCGTAAACAGTGTAGCGCATGGGATAGGTACAGGTGGAGGGATTGATGAAGTAGTACACTCCGTCTACTTCCTTGTAGCGAGTGGAGATATGACGGTGACCGGTGATTACAAGCTCCACATCATTAGCAGCGAAGATTTCTCGGATCTCCGCGGCATCGTCCACGAGGAACTGATACC
>MTNL01000125.1 GCA_002010365.1 Candidatus Acetothermia bacterium JdFR-50
GCCCGAGATCGAGAGGAGATCGATGATCCACACCATCCCCGCCTCGTCCAGGAGCTCCGCCGGGACCCGGATTTCCGGCATCTCCTCCGGGGGCTTCTCCTCCTCGAATACCCGTTCGAAATGCTTCTGGGCCCGGTCCGCGGCCTCCTTCCCGTGGAATTGGGCCACGATCTCCCAGGCCAGGCGTTTCTTCGCCTCTTTTGGGTGAAGCTCCTTCACCGCGTCCCAGGGGATATCGGTGAGGAGGGCGCAGTACTGCGGCATGAGCTCGTCGGGGATGGACATGATCTTCCCGAACTGTTCCTCTGGGGGTTCGGCGATGCCGATGTAGTTCCCTCGGGACTGGGACATAGCATGCACGCCGTCGGTTCCGATGAGGAGGGGCATGGTGAGGATCACCTGGGGTTCCTGGCCGTACTCCCGTTGGATCTCCCGGCCGATGAGGAGGTTGAACCGCTGGTCCGAGCCGCCAAGTTCCACGTCGGCCTCGATGGCCACGGAATCGTAGGCCTGGGCCAGGGGATACAGGAACTCCATGATGGTGATGGGGATTCCCGTCTCGAAGCGGCGCTTGAAGTCGTCCCGCTCCAACATCCGCGCCACGGTGTACTTGGCGGTAAGGTGGATCACGTCCTCGAAGGTGAGCTTCCCCAGCCACTCGGAGTTGTAGCGGACCTCGGTCCGGGCGGGATCCAGGATCTTGAACGCCTGTTCCTTGTAGGAGGCCATGTTGCGCTGGATCTCTTCCGGAGACATGGGAGGCCGGGTCTTGGCTCGCCCCGAGGGATCCCCGATCCTGCGAGTGAAGTCGCCCACTACCAGGACCGCGGTGTGGCCCAGGTCCTGGAACTGCCGCATTTTCCGGAGAACCACGGCGTGACCCAGGGTTAAGTGGGGGGCCGAGGGGTCGATTCCGAGCTTCACCCGGAGGGGCCTTCCCTCCCGATAGTAGCGCTCGAGCTTCCGCGCCAGGTCTTCTTCGGGGAGGAGGGTCTCCGCGTTCCTCTTCAGGACCTCAATATCCCGGCGGACCTTTTCCTCGATGTCCATGGGACCTCCCTTCAGACCACCACCACCGATGCCACCCGGTCCTCGGCGGAAAGCCGCATGAGTCTCACCCCGCGGGCGTAGCGGGAAAAGACCGAGACCTCTTCCACGGGGAAGCGGATCACCTTGCCCTTGGCGGTGGAGACCAGGGCCTCCGTGCCCGCGTACGCAGGGACCACCGCCACCAAAGCCCCCGAGGTCCCGTCGAGCTTTATGGCGATGACCCCTTTCCCGCCCCGGCCCTGGAGGGGGAACTCTCCGGGCTCGATGCGTTTCCCGTACCCGTTCTCGGTGACGAAGAGGAGGTGATCCGGGGGAGAGCCCTTGGGCCACCACACCATCCCCATCACGGCATCGTCCGGATCCAAGCGGATCCCGATCACCCCCTTGGAGGGGCGGCGGGTGAGGCGGATCTCCTCTTCGGGGAAGCGGATAGCCTTCCCTTTGGCGGTGGCCACCAGGACCTCTCCCTTCCCCGCACTGATCAGGGCGTCCACCAGGCGGTCGGCGTCCACGGCGGTGTGGGCCACGATCCCCTTGGAGTGGGCATTGGCGTAGTCGGCCAGGCGGTTCCTGTTGACGATCCCCCGCCGGGTGGCGAAGAGGCAGAAGCCCTTCCGGTAGTCCTCCACGGGGAGGGCTGCCCGGATCTCCTCGTCCTGGGCGATTTCCAGGAACTGCCGCAGGTTCTTGCCGGAGGAGTCCCGGTTCCCCACCGGGAGGCGGCCCAGGGGGAGCCTGAACACCTTGGCCATGTCCGTGAAGAGGAGGAGATCGCAGTAGGTGTGGGCAGGGACCATTACCCGCAGGAAATCCCCCTCCTTGGGGCGGATCCCGATGACTCCCTTCCCGCCCCGGCCCTGGGCGCGGAAGGCGTCCCGGTCGGTGACGTTGATGTAGCCCTTGGCGGTAACGGCCACCAGGACTTCCTTCTTGGGCCGGTGGGGCTCCTCCAGCACCCCCTCCGCCTCGGATACGATCTCGGTGCGGCGATCGTCCCCGTACTTCTCGGCGATTCGGGTGAGCTCCTCCCGGATGAGCTGATCCCGTTTCTTCGGGTCGGCGAGGATCGCCTCGTACTCGGCGATCTTGGCCACGAGCTCCGCTAGCTCCTTCTCGATAGCTTGGCGCTCCATGCGGGTGAGCTGTGATAGGCGCATCTTGAGGACGGCGTCGGCCTGGCGGTCGGTGAGGCCGATCTCGGCCACAAGCAAAACCTTCGCCTCCTCGGGGTCCTTGGAGGTCCGTACGATCTCGATCACCTCTTCCAGGCGATCCAGGGCCTTTCGGAAGCCCTGCAGGACCTCGGCACGCTCCTTTGCCTGACGCAGGCGGTATCTGGTGCGGCGGTCCACCACCCCGCGGCGGAAGTCCAGGAAGACCTTGAGCAGCGCCGGGAGGGAGAGGACCCGGGGCGCCCCGTCCACGATCACCAGGAAATGGCAGGAGTAGGTGCGCTCGAGGGGGGTGAGCTTGTAGAGCTTGTAGAGGACCGCGTCGGGATCAATTCCCTTCTTTAGCTCCACCACGATCCGCAGGCCCTCCCGGTCCGACTCGTCCCGGAGGTCCGCGACTCCCTCCAGCTCCCCGGATTTCACCCGGGCGGCGATGGATTCCAGGATGGCGGTCTTGCGGACTTGGTACGGGATCTCGGTGATGACGATGCGGGAGCCCTCCACGAACGCCCGGGCCCGCACCTTGAACCTTCCCTCCCCGCTCTCATAGGCCTTCTTGATCCCGTCCCGGCCCACGATGAGACCTCCGGTGGGGAAGTCGGGCCCCGGGATGAGGGGCAGGAGCTCCGCCGCGGTGGCGTCCGGGTGGTCCAGGACATAGAGGGTTGCTTGGATCAGCTCCCGGAGGTTGTGGGGTGGGATCTGGGTGGTCATCCCCACCGAGATCCCCCACGCCCCGTTGGCGAGGATGTGGGGGAACTTGGCCGGGAGGACCTCGGGTTCTTCCAAGGAGGCGTCGAAGTTGGGGAGGAACTCCACCGTCTCCTCGGGGAGTTCCTCCAGGAACTCCATGGCGATAGGGGCCAGCCGCGCCTCGGTGTAGCGCATGGCTGCCGGCTCGTCCCCGTCGATGGAGCCGAAGTTGCCCTGCCCGTCGATCAGGGGATAGCGGGTGGAGAAGGGCTGGGCCATGTTCACCAGCGCCTCGTACACAGCCATGTCCCCGTGGGGGTGGTACTTACCCATGGTCTCGCCCACGATGCGGGCCGATTTCTTGTGGGGACGGCCGGGGAGGAGGCCCAGCTCCCTCATGGTGTAGAGGATCCTCCGCTGCACAGGCTTGAGCCCGTCCCGGACGTCGGGAATGGCGCGGCCGCGGATCACCGAGATGGCGTAGTCGATGTACGATTGTTCCATCTCGTCTTCTATGTAAGCTACCTCAATTTTCCCCATTGCGACCTCCGCTTGATGTTACGAAATTTGCGATAGGATGGCAAGTTTTCCGTTTGCGGCTTTTCGTGGGATTGGGATGGAGCAAGGGGGGGCGGCGGAGTTGTGGGGAACGACGCAAGCGGCTAACTTTAGCGGTAATTCCCTAGGGTAAAGGGGGATGTGATGGCCAAAGTGTTGCTGCCGCAGGGTGAGGTCATCGATGCTTCGGGGGTGAGCCTCCTCGAGCTCCTCCGGGAGCGGGGGCTCGCGGATGGGATCGTTGGGGCCCTCCACGAGGGGGAGCTCCGCGATATCCGGGATCCCCTCCCCACGGATGGGGAGGTAAAGGCCCTGACGATCACGGATCCTGAGGCCCTGGAGATCCTGCGGCACACGGCGGCCCACGTCATGGCGCAGGCGGTGCTCAGGCTTTTCCCCGGGACAAAGCTCGCCATCGGTCCCTCCATCCGCGACGGCTTCTACTACGACTTCGAGTTTCCCGAGCCCATCTCCCACGAAGATCTTCCCAGGATCGAGGGGGAGATGCGGAAGATTGTGGCCGCCAACTACCCAGTGGAGCGGGTGTTCCTTTCCCGGGAGGAGGCGATAAGGTTCTACCAGGAGCGCGACGACGTGTACAAGCTCGAGCTCATCGCGGAAATCCAGGACGAGCGGATCTCCTTCTACAAGCAAGGGGAGTTCATCGACCTCTGCCGGGGACCGCACCTCCCCTCCACGGGAATGGTGAAACACTTCAAGGTTCTGGAGCTGGCGGGGGCGTACTGGCGTGGGGACCCCAACAACCCCATGCTCACCCGGATCTACGGCACCGCCTTCCCCACCAGGGAGGCCCTGGAGGAGTACCTCCGGTGGCGGGAGGAAGCTCGGCGCCGGGACCACCGCACCCTGGGGCAGCAGCTCGACCTCTACTCCATTCACAACGAGATCGGGGCGGGCCTGGTGCTTTGGCACCCGAAAGGGGCCAAGATCCGCCGCATCATCGAGGAGTTCTGGGTCCGGGAGCACGAGCGGGAAGGGTACCAGCTCATCTACACCCCCCATATCGGCAAGGCCCGGTTGTGGGAGATAAGCGGGCACCTGGAATTCTACCGGGAGAGCATGTACGCCCCCATGGACATCGAGGGGCAGGAGTACTTCATCAAGCCCATGAACTGCCCCTTCCACATCGCCATCTATAAGACCCGCACCCGTTCCTACCGGGATCTCCCCATTAAGTACGCCGAGCTCGGCACCGTTTACCGCTACGAGCGGAGCGGGGTGTTGCACGGACTCTTGCGGGTGCGGGGGTTCACCCAGGACGACGCCCACATCATCTGTCGTCCCGACCAGGTGGAGGAGGAGATCCTGAGGGTCCTCCGGCTGGCTCTTCGGGTGCTGAGGACCTTCGGGTTCACGGAGTTCTCGGCGCATCTTTCCACCCATCCGCCCAAGTTCGTGGGGGAGCCAGAGGCCTGGGACCTGGCCACCGAATCGTTGCGGCGGGCCCTGGAGGAAGAAGGGATCCCCTACGATGTGAAGGAGGGAGAGGGGGCGTTCTATGGGCCCAAGATCGACATCGACATCGAGGACTCCCTGCGGCGTTCCTGGCAGCTCACCACCATCCAGTTCGACTTCAACCTTCCCGAGCGGTTCGACATGACTTACATCGGCCAGGATGGGAAGAGGTACCGGCCTTACATGATCCACCGGGCCCTCCTGGGTTCCTTCGAGCGGTTCTTCGGGATCCTGATCGAGCACTACGGGGGGGCGTTCCCGGTGTGGCTCGCG
>MTNL01000168.1 GCA_002010365.1 Candidatus Acetothermia bacterium JdFR-50
CCTCGGCATCCGGCTCCATGAGACACGTTCCCCCGGTGAGGATGAGCCTCACCCGGGGTTTTCCACGGCCTCCCATTATTCGCTGAGCTCGTACTTCCAGCCCCTGGCGTCCATGGAGCGGATGAACTCCACGATGTGGTCCACCAAGACCTCCACCATCTTCCGACCCTTCTCCTGGGTCGCCTTGGTGGGGTCGCCGCTGGCGCCGTAAGGAGTGAGCTCGTGGAACAGCCACTTTATCTGGACCTCCTCCGGCAGCCCCTCGGGAACCCTTCCCTTGGCGTGCTCCATCTCCACCAGCTCCGGGAACAGGGCCAGCATAATGGAGGTTTCTCCCTCACCGCCGTGGCCGAGTCCGTTCCATACCTCGAAGGTATCCGGCGGGAGGAGCTTCCCCGCCGTGATCCACCACGCCTCCAGGACCGCGATCTTGGCCTGCGGATGCTCGACCTTGACCTCCCGGGCCGCGATCTCTATGGGGGCGATGTTGCCGTCGTGGCCGTTGAGGATGAAGATCCTCTCGATCCCGTGTTTGAGGAGCGAACGGAGTACGTCCTTCAACAACGCCACCAAGGTCTCCGAGCGCAGGGAGATGGTGAGGGGGAAGTGGGCGTAATGCTCGCTCATCCCGTAGGTAATCGGTGGCAACACCAAAAGGCCTGATACCCGCTCCGCCACCCTCACGGCGAGCTCGTAGGACACCAAAGTGTCCGTGCCGAAGGGCAGGTGATCGCCGTGGTTTTCCGCCGAGCCCACGGCGAGGATGGCCTTGTCGAACTTCCCTTCCCGGTATTTGCGGCCGGTGAGCCGTTCCATGCGGAACTCCTGCATCCCGCTACCTCCTTTCTCCCTTCCTGGCCACAAGAAACCGAAGAGGATTGACCCCTCCCGCGATCCCCTCCGGCCTCCAGAGCATCACCCCGATGAGCATCAGGGCGTAGACGATCTCCACCAACCCGTAAATCCCGAGTCCCTCCTCCACGGGTTTGAGCACGTACTTCAGGGCCACCACGATGGCCGCCCCCACCGTCGGACCAAGGAGGGTTCCGGCCCCGCCGATGATGAGCATGATGACGATGTGGAAGGTCATGTAGAAGGAGAACTCATAGGGGCGGATGGACCGGGCGAAGTGGGCGTATAGGCCGCCCGCGATCCCGGCGAAGAAAGCCCCGATCACGAACGAAAGCAGTTTGTAGCGCATGGGATGGATACCCTGGGCCTGGGCAGCGGTCTCCGATTCCCGGATGGCCAGCATCGCCCGGCCGTAAGAGGAGTTGAGCAGGCGCCAGATTACGTAGATGGTCACCACCAGCCAGGCGTACACCCACCAGATGTCGGTGTAGCGGGGGATGGCCTGGATTCCGGCTGCCCCCCGGGTGAGGTCCTTGAGTCCCTTGGCAAGGGTGGTGATGATCACCATGAACCCCAGGGAGGCCACGGAAAGGTAGTGCCCCCGCAGCCGCAGGACCGGTGCTCCCACCAAAAGCGCCGCCACCGCCGCCACCAGCCCCCCCACGATGAGGGCGGGGAGGAAGGGCCACTGGTAATCCGGGCCGCCCAGGAAATGGGGGAGCAGGGGGAGGTTGTAGGCGATGCGCAGCCGGACCGGAAACGTGAGCAGGGTGGCCACATAGGCCCCCACCGCCATGAACCCCGCGTGTCCCAGGGAGAAGAGGCCGGTGTAGCCGTTGGTGAGGTTGAGGCTGGTGGTGGCCACGCTGTAGATCCCGATCAAGATAATCACGTGCAGAACGTAGCGATTCAGGGTGGAATTGGCGACGAAGAGGACGAGGAAGAGCAGCCCCACGCCGATGAGGAACTTGACGCCCCCGGGGAGGGAAGTCCACCGCCGCATCACACCGCCTCCTTTCGGCCCATGATCCCCGTGGGCTTAAAAAGCAACACCAAGATCAAGAGGGTGAAGACGATAGCATCCCGGTATTCGGCGAACCCGGGGGGAAGGAACCCCACCGCCAGGGTCTCCACCAAACCCAGGACGAAGCCCCCGATCATGGCGCCGGGAATGCTTCCAATGCCCCCGATCACGATGGCCACGAAGGCCTTCACTCCGGCCATGAACCCCATGTCGTAGGCGATCTGTCCGTATTTGGCGCCCCACATGAACCCGGTGACGGCCGCCACCGCGGAACCGAGCACGAAGGCCACCGCCACCACGTGGTTAACGTTGATCCCCACGAGCTGCGCCGCCTCCACGCTTTCGGCGGTGGCGCGCATGGCGATCCCGAGCTTGGTACGTTTGACGAACACGGCGAAGGCAACCATGATCAGGACGGAAACGATTACGATGAAGATGTCCACGGTGCGGAAAGCTACACCGCTCACGTTGTGGAGCTGAGTGAGGAAAGCTGGGGGACGGAAGGCGTAGGGTTGGGGTGTGGCCAAAAGCTTTATGAAGTTCTCCAACAGGATGTAGATCCCCAGGGAGGTAATGAGGAGGGAGACCTCCGGGCCGCCGCGGAGCTTCCGGTAACCCACGAGGTCCAACAGAAGCCCCATGACCCCGCCTACCAAAAGCGCCGCGGCCAGGGCCAAGGAGAAGGGCCATCCCAGGGCCACGAAGATCCCGAAGAAGGTGAAGGCCCCCACCGTGACCAGGGCCCCGTGGGCGAAGTTGATGAGGCGGAGGATCCCATAGACCACCGTCATCCCCAGGGCCAGGAGCGCGTACATGCTCCCGAGGACGACCCCGTTCAAGAGCTGTTGTGCTACGTAAGTTCCGGTGAACATCCCTCACCCGCCCAGGTAGGCTCGCTTGATGTCCTCGTCCCTCATCACTTCCTGGGGGACGCCCTCCATCTTCAACCGCCCCGCCTCCATTACGTACATGTAATTGGCCACGTGCATGGCCATATTTACGTTCTGCTCCACGAGGAAGATCGTTATGCTCGCATCCCGGATCCTCTCGATCACTTGGTAGATCTCGCGCACCACAAGGGGAGCAAGCCCCAGGGACGGCTCGTCCAAAAGGAGGAGCTTGGGCCGCGCCATAAGTGCCCTCCCGAAGGCGAGCATCTGCTGCTCACCTCCGCTCATGGTGCCCGCCACCTGGTGCATGCGCTCCCGCAGGATGGGGAAGAGGCTGTAAATCCACTCCAGATCCTTTTTGACCTCTTGGTCCCGCCGGTGATAAGCCCCCAAAAGGAGGTTCTCCCGCACGGACAAGGTGCTGAAGATCTGTCTTCCCTCCGGCACCAGCGCGATGCCCATCCTCACCCGTCGGTCGGCGCCCAAGCGGGTGATATCTCGGTCCCGGAAGAGGATCCGTCCCGAGCGGGGCCGGAGGACCCCAGCGATGGCCTTGAGAGTGGTGCTCTTTCCCGCCCCGTTCGCCCCCACCAATGCTACGACCCGGCCCTCGTCCACCGTTAAGGAAAGGTCCATCAGTGCAGGTATCACGCCGTAATAGACATGTATGCGTTCCACCTCAAGCAACGGCATCCTCCACCCCCAGGTAAGCCTCGATCACCTTGGGGTCGTTGCGCACCTCCTCGGGCGTCCCCTCGGAGATCAACACCCCGTGGTCCAGCACCTGGATCCGCTCGGCCAATCCCATGATGAAGGGCATCCGATGCTCCACCACCACCAGGGTGAGGGAAAAACGCGCTTTCATCTGGCGGATGAGCTGGGCAAGCTCCTCGGCTTCCCGGGGGTTCATGCCGCAGGATGGCTCGTCCAAAAGCAGCAAGCGGGGCTCAGTAGCAAGTGCACACGCGATGTCCAGTTTACGCTGGAGCCCATAGGGCAGGGTGCCGACTCGGACGTTCCGATAGCGGGTCAGGCCGAATAGCTCGAGGAACTCCCCCACCCGATCCCGTACCTCTCGCTCCTGACGCCGGTAAAGGGGGAGTCCCGTCAGGGCGGAGAAGAGCCCATAGCGGGTATGTTTGTGATGAGCGATCTCGAGGTTCATCTGCACCGTAAGGGCCCGGTAAAGTTGCAGGATCTGGAAGGTGCGGGCGATCCCGAGGTGCGCGATCCGATCAGGGCGCCAGCCGGTGATATCGGTGCCCGCGAAGACGATCCGTCCCCCGCTGGGCTTCAGAAACCCGGTGATCAAGTTGAAGATGGTGGTCTTCCCGGCCCCGTTGGGGCCGATGAGGCCGTATATCACCCCTTCCGGCAGGGCGAGGCGATAGTCCCGCACCGCCCAGAGCCCACCGAAGGCCTTGCTCAACCCCTCGATCTGCAGCAGCGGTCCTCCGTCCATGGGTGAAGAATAAAGGGGAGGCCCCTTTTACTACGTGGGGCCTCCCCGGGGCACTCCTTACTTGGCGATCTCCGGGGGCGGGAGGTATTCGGGCGCGAAGGTGGCCAAGGTCCGGAACTTCCCGCCGAGCACGATCAGGATGGCCACCGACTTGTCCGGGACCTTGCTGCCCTCGGGATAGGTGAGGGTACCGGTGACGCCGGGGAAGGCCTTGATCTGGGAGAGGCCCTTCTCAATGGCGGCGGGATCGGCGGAGCCGGCCACTTTGATGGCCTCGGCGAGGAGCATCATGGCGTCGTATCCCAAAGCGGCGAAGGCGTTCTCGGGCCGGCGCCCGAACTTCTCAGTGTAGGCAGCCACGAACTCCTGGACCTTCGGGTCGGGGCTATCCAGGGACACGTGGGTGGCGAAAAGCACCCCCTCGGCGTAGAGGCCACCGACCTCGACGAGGAGCGGAGTATCGAAGCCGTCCTCGCCCAAGATGGGCAGGATCACTCCGCCCTCGCGGAGCTGCTTCACGATGAGACCAACGTTGCCGGGGATGGCGCTGGGATAGACGCAGTCCACCTTGCCCTCGTCCTGGTAGGCCTTGAGCCGGGAAACCAACGCGGAGAAATCGGTCCAGTTGGTCTCGAAGTAATCCTCGTAGACCACCTCACCGCCCAGGTGCTTCCAGGCGTCCTCGAAGTAGGTGCTCACGGCAACACAGAAGTCGCAGGCAGTATCCACCCAAACAGCTACCTTGCGCAGGCCGAGGACTTTGTAGGCGTACTCGGCCATGGCCGCGGCCTGAGCGTTATCGCCGAAACAGGCCAGCCACGCGCCGGTGCGTTCCGGGATCCGGGGGTGGGTGGCACCGGGGGTGATGAAGGGAATCCCGTACTCGGCAGCGATGGGGGCGCCGGTCAACACCCAGTGGGTATCACAGTAGCCCAGGATGG
>MTNL01000107.1 GCA_002010365.1 Candidatus Acetothermia bacterium JdFR-50
CCCCGCCGATGGCCTCCGCCTCGTCGAAGACACCTTCGCGAAAGTTCTCGGTGGGCAGGATCCCCATCTCTGAGAGCCAGGTAAGGCCCCTGGCGGTGCCGTATTTGCCGAACTCCACCGTCCCAGCATCCTCCATGAGCTTGCGGGCGAATTCGGCCCGGGCCGTCGCGAAGGCCGCGGGGTCGAAGAGCTCCTTGTCGAGATGACCTTTCACTACCACGGCCTTGAGGCGCTTGGACCCCATCACCGCCCCGAGGCCCGGCCTTCCCGCGGCTCGGGACCTGTCGTGCATCACACACGCCTGTACCACGAGCTTCTCTCCGGCCGGACCGATACAGGCCACTCGCGCCCCCGGATGGCGGCGCAGGAGCTCTTCCTCGGTTTCCCCAGTGAACTTTCCCCACAGGTCTCCGGCCTCCTTCAGTTCGGCCTTTCCCTCATAAAGCAGGAGGTAAACGGGCTTGGGGGCCACACCTCGGATGAGGATCCCATCGTACCCGGAACGGCCCAGCTCGTGCCCAAAGTGTCCGCCTGCGTAGGAGTCAGCAATGGAGTTGGTCTTCGGGGATTTGGCCGCCACCACGTGACGCCCCGCCCCCGCAACCCCAGTCCCCTGGAAGGGTCCTGTGGCGAAAATCAGCACGTTCTCGGACCCCAACGGGTCAGTACCCGGCGGCACAAGCTCCAAAAGCAAGCGGGCCGCGATTCCCCGTCCCCCAAGATGCAAATCGTACCAACGTACAGGGATCTCCCGTTCCCTTATCTTTCCTTCGGAAAGGTCGACCTCCAGGTACCTCCCCCAAATTCCCTTCATCCTCCCTCCTTGTCTCTTTGTGGAAGCACGGGTAGTTTAAAAGGAATCATGGGGCAGCGAAAGATCGTCGCGCGCAATCGCAAGGCCAAACGGGACTACGAAGTCGAGGAAGTCTACGAAGCGGGGATCGTGCTCACGGGTTCCGAGGTAAAGTCCCTGCGGGCGGGGCGGGTTTCCCTGGATGGAGCCTACGCTAAAGTGGTGGACGGAGAGGTGTTCCTCTACGACATGCATATTGCGCCCTACGACAAAAGTTCCGCCCACACCGGGCACGATCCGGAACGGCCGCGGAAGCTGCTTTTGAAGAAACGGGAGATCGTGCGCCTGGCGGGGAAGGTGGCGGCCGCCGGTTATACCCTGGTCCCCCTTTCCCTCTACTTCAACGAGCGGGGCTACGCGAAGGTGGAGCTGGCGGTGGCCCGGGGTCGTACCAAGGCGGACAAACGCCGGAAGCTTATCGAGGAGGAAGAGGAAAGGCGGGCCCGGGAGGCCATGAAACGCTACCGCTTCTAGCTCACTCCCCGATCACCACCTCTACTCGACTTCCCCGCTCCTCGTCGGGGGGATGGACCAAGAGCTTATACGGGATCCCTCGCCGCAGTGCTTCGACATGGGTGATGACTCCCACCTTGAGCCCCTGGTCCACGAGGCGGTAAAGGAGTTCCAACACCATCCTAACCGACTCTTCGTCTAAGCTCCCAAAGCCCTCGTCGATGAAGAAGAACTCGATGGGCGGGGCACCCCCGCGGCGTCCGAGCTGTATCGCTTCCGAAAGGGCCAAGGCCAGGGAAAGAGACACCAAGAACGTCTCGCCTCCGGATAAGGTATGCGGAGAACGGGTCACACCTCCGTGGCGATAATCTATCACCGAGAGCTCGGTCCCTTCTCCCTGCAGCACGTACCTGCCCTGGCTGAGCTGGGCGGTGTAATGGGACGCCCGGGAGAGGATCCGCTGGAACTGGCTGCCTACCAGGAACTCGAGGAACGCTTTGCCCCGAAGGAGGAACTCCAGTTCCCGCTGAAGCTTGAGCGTGCTACGCAGAGCGGCCATCTTGTCCTCGAGGTCCTCCTTGCGCGCGAGCTTCTCCTTTAAGGAGCGGATCCGCTCCCGCGTCTCCCCCAGCCGCCCCTGCAGCTCCCCGAGTTCCTCTCGTTTTCGAACATATGTGGAAAGCACATCCTCCGCCTCCCCGGGGCCGGTGATACCTAGACGGGAGATGGCCTCAACCAGATGGGAGATCCTCCGGGAAAGCTCCGCCGCCTCCTCCAGGAGCTCCCTTTCCGCCTGGGTCAGAGCCAGGGCACGTGCCTCGGCCGGGGGGATGCCCGTCTCCCGAGAAAGATCCCGAAGGCGCTCATCCGCGGCCGCAAGGCGTTGCTCTAGTTCCGCCACGCGCCCGCTTATCTCCGACACCGCTATGGAGAGCCCCTTTTCCCGTTCCCGGAATTCCATGAGGTTTTGTTCGACCCGGCGCCGTTCTTCTTCGATTTTCCGCAGCCAATCCTCTATTTTTCTTTCCCATTCGGCCAGGATCTCGCATGTGAGCGGGGAATACATCTCCCCCAGGCCCTCTACGATCTCCTGCCAAATCCCCTCCAGGCGCGCGAGTTCGGCCCTCGATTCCTCCAGCTCCCGGGCGAGGCGCTCACGCTCCAGGCATTCTCGCCAAGCGCTGACACGGTTCAGAAGCTCTTCCCATCCCACAAAACGCACGGCCTCGGGAAGACGGGCTCTGAGTCGGGAAAGCTCTTCCTCAAGGGTGGCCTTTTCCGCTCGGAGCTCCCCCAGCTTCTTCTCCTTCTCCGCCAGCAACCGTTCCGCCAGGGTCCGCTCGCCCCTACGCGCAGAGATGTCCTCCCGGACCTCCCGCAATTTCGCCCGCAGCCCTTCCAGCTTCGATTCAAGCGCCGAGAGGTCCACTCCCTCCGGGAAGGAGGCGGGCGCTGGATGCTGGGTGGAACCGCATACGGGGCACGGCTTCCCCTCCACAAGGGTGTGGGCAAGCTCCGCCACGATGAACTCCCGCCTAGAACGTCCCAACTTCTCCTCGCATTCGGCGACAGCGCGCTCGAGTTCGGCATGCTCCCTTTCGCTTTCCTTAAGCCCCCGATCCAAGGAGGAAAGCCTCTCCCTTTCGGAGGCGATCTCAGCTTCCAGCTCTTCGATACGGACCGTAAGCCCATCGAGCCGCGGGGCGATGGCCAGGGCCTCCCGCAACGTCTCCTCCACCGCTCCCAAAAGATCCGGAGGGAAGGGAAGGGGCTCGCCCCGGGGTGCGGAGTCCAACGCCGCGTTTGCGTTCCTAATCCGCTCCACGAGAAGCTCGATGCGTTCGTGATCCAAGCCGGCGAGCTTGCCCTTCACTTCCCGAAGGGCCCGTTCGCGCGCCCCCAGGGCATCGAGCTTCTTTCGAGCCTCCTCCTCTAGATACGTCTTCTTCCGCCGCAGATCCGCCAAAGTCTCCTCGGCCGCGGCGAGCCTTTCCCGCGCCGCCTCGAGCTCCCCGGAGATCCTCTCGCGCTCTTCAAAGGCCGCCGCCACCTCCCGCGCCCGCTCAGCGATCCGGAGCCGTTCCTCCACCTCCTGTTGGGCCTCCGGGGACCATGGCCTTCCCAAAAGCTCGGCGAAACGGGAGGAAAGCCTTTCGCGTTCAGCGAAAAGCTTCAAGAACTCCTCCGCCGCCCGGCGCTTCCCCTCCAAGCGCCCTAGCTCCTCCTGGAGGGAGTGTATGTTTCCTTCCAGGTTCCGGAGCTCAGCTTCAGAGGCGGCCAAGACCTGCTCGGTGACCTCTTCCAGGGCCGCCAATTCCCGACCTAAGGACTCTTCCCCCGCCTCCAGCTCCCGCAACCTCTCCCGCACCGCCCGATATAGAGGCTCCCCGAAACGTTCGAGCCTGAAAATCTCCGCCAGGAGGATCCGCCGCTCGGCTGGCTTCAGCTTCAGGAAGCGGGCGAATTTACCCTGGGGGAGGAAGACAGCGGTGATAAACTGTTCGAAGGAAAGCCCCAGGAGCCCCTCCACCTCCCGGGTGAGGCGCACCACCCCTTCCAAGGGGACCCGGTCGCCGTTGCGGGCGAGGTAAAAGTCCGAGCTCACCAAGCCCTGACCGCGCCGTTCCATGCGCCGATAGACCTCGTAAACGTCGTCCCCCAGATGGAAACGGAACCTGGCCCACAGGGAATCGGCGCCACTGGTCAAGGAATCCGCGAGGGCGGGGGTGCGGTCGATTTTCCCGAAGAGGGCGAAGGTGATGGCATCCAAGATGGTGGACTTGCCCGCGCCCGTGGGTCCGAAGATCCCGAAGAACC
Organism: Candidatus Acetothermia bacterium JdFR-50; assembly: GCA_002010365.1. GTDB lineage: Bacteria > Bipolaricaulota > Bipolaricaulia > Bipolaricaulales > Bipolaricaulaceae > UBA3571. The sequence continues at coordinate 4,124 of MTNL01000107.1, forward strand.
CGCCCTCGGTCAGAAGGGAAAAGTCGATCTCCACGGGATCTCGATAGGAGTGCAGGCCCTGGAACTCCAGCTTAACCGGCCTCACCGGAAGCCACCTCCCGAAAGTGCGTTAAAAAGGCTTCCACAAGCTCCCTGGAGGGATCGATACCCCGAGTCCGGCGGTAAAAGTCCCGGAATAGGGCCGAGGGATCCTCCAGGGATGGCCCCTGAGCCCACTCCTCCGAGAGGCCCACCGCCCCCGGCACGGCGAACCCGATTCCGGCAAGATAGGGATAGGCCCGCTGGAGGGCCCGCAGATCCTCGCGGGTCACCTCAAGCCCCGCCGGGAAGGTGAGGTAGACCCACTCCTCAGTCCGTTCTCCGGCGCGGGAGAGGGCTTCTTCCACGGAGTCAACCTCCAAACGCACAAGCGCCCTTCCTCCGGCTATTTCCACGAACTCCCAACGGCCATCCTCCCACAGCCAACCGCCACGGGGGACCTGCGGATCGGCGAAATTGAACGCAAAGGGGGCACCCGCGTAGCGCCATTGTTCTTCGCCGTGGGGCAAATGCAGGTGACCGAGAAAGGCGGCCCGGTATCCGGAAAGGTTTTCTGGGGGGAGGAGATAGGCATCCCCGAGCACATCCATCACGTCCTCCCTATCCTCATGTGAGGCCCAAAGTCCCCGGCGCACGTAAAGATGCCCCACCAGTACCTGGTTACGGCGTTCGGGAACCACCTCCTTCAGCGCGCGAAAGGCCTCGAGGAAGGTGGTTCCGGGTTCCAGGGTTATCCCGGTGCCTTCCCGGAGCCGGGGAAAGGAAGCGAAGGGGACCAAATGAATCAAAAGATCCGCGCCCTTCTGGGGAAAGGCAAGGTGTATCCAACCGGGGCCGCTGTCCAAAACCGCGAAACCAGCGAACCGCTTGAGGGCGGCAGGAACGACGCCGGGATAGGCGGAGACGATGATCCCCCGGGGGATCATCAGGGAGCGGGGAGCCCGGAGGCGCTCGGGGCTGTCGTGGTTTCCCGCCACCACCACCACGGCCCGCGAACCGTCCTCGGA
>MTNL01000183.1 GCA_002010365.1 Candidatus Acetothermia bacterium JdFR-50
GGGGATAAAGACGTTCCCCCTTCCCCCCGGCCAAGACAAAGGTTAACACTCCTCCCATTGCCATCCCCTTTTCAACACATCCCTATCGCCCATGCGAAGAGCGAACTCTTTCCCCAGGGAAAGCACCGAATCCCGTTTTTATGAAAGACTCAGGGCCTCACTACGTCCAGGGCGATGACCTCGACCCCCCGTTCTTCCAGAGCAGAGAGGAAAGGATTTATCCCTACGGAATCGGCGGCGATGTGTCCCACCACGATCAGGTTCTTCTCGGGAAACTCCCGGGCGAGCCTGCGAACCGCGGAATCGGCGCAGTGGATGTAGATCACGGTGTCGATCCCATGGCGGAAGGCACACGCAGCCACGGGATACCCCCCGTTGGTCCCGGCTCCGTGGAACACCCCTACCTTCCCGATCCGGTTGTCGAGGGACCCCAAACGCACTTCGATGGCCGTTTGGGCGGCGGCGAACTCCCCGATCCCCTCGAGCCCATCCACCAGCTCTCCCACCCTGGCCCCGGGAGGAAGGGCCCCCACCGCCTCCACCAGCCGTTTCCGCCCGATCTCGTCCAAGGGCGTGTGGATCCCCACCAAAGCGATGCCCAGGGCCCTGGCCGCGACGGAGACGTGGAGGAAGTTGGCGGCGTGGTCACGAGCGGAGAACTCCATCACCAGCTCCCTTACCGCTTCCCGCGCCTCCCCCTCGGGAACCCCATAGCCCATCAACAGGTCCACGTGGCGCCAGAGGACCTCGTGCCAGCGGAGCCGGGGAAGCCCCCCGGGGGGATGGTGAGCGATTATCCCTGTGGCCCCGAGCTCCCGGGCGAGGAGCAGCTCCCCAACCCCCACGTCGATGGCGAAAAGGACCTTCCTCCCCAACTCCCCGGGCACCAACACCCCGGAGTCCGCCGGGACCTCCTCCAATCCCGCGAGTTCCAACGCCAGCTTCAGCGCCTCATCGGTCCTCAACCCTCGCCTCCTCGTAAATCTCCCGCCGAAGGACCCCGATGAAGGGGAGGTTTCGGTAGAGCTCGGCGTAATCGAGGCCATAACCCACCACGAACACGTCCTCGGGAATGGTGAAGCCCACGTAGTGGACCTCCACGTCCACCTCCCGACGGACAGGCTTGTCGATCAGAGTGCAGACTCGCAAGCTGGCCGGGGAGCGGGCCCGAAAGAGGCGAAGGATGTGGTCCAAGGTGTTCCCGGTATCCACGATGTCCTCGACGATCAACACATCCCGTTTGGCGATGGAGCGGTCCAGGTCTTTGAGGATCCGAACCTCTCCGGGACTGGTACCGTTGCGATAGCTGGAAACCGACATAAAGTCGTATTCCAACGGGAGATCGATAGCCCGGATGAGGTCGGCCAGGAAGGGGATGGCCCCTTTGAGGATCCCCACCACGAGAAGGGGCCTCCCATACGGATCCTTAGCAGCCCCGCTTCGGTAATCACGGGCGATCTCCGCCCCCAGTAACCTCACCCTCTCCGCGATCTCCTGCGGAGCGATGAGGACACGCTCGATCTCCTCCCTTATGCCCTTCACGGCTATGATAATACCCCAACTTCTCGCCTCGGCACCCCTGGGATTTGGGTAGAATTGCGTCTCACAAAAGGAGGCAGATTGAGAGAACGTATCCTGGAAGGACCGATCCTCAGGACGATGCTCGTCCTCGCCTGGCCTGTAATGGTCTCCAACGCCCTCCAGGCCCTCTACAACCTGATCGACGCCTTCTGGCTGGGGAAGGTCTCCACCGAGGCTCTCTCCGCTCCCACTGTGGCCTGGCCGGTGATCTTCACCTTCATGTCCCTGGGCATCGGCTTCCAGGTGGCGGGATCGGCCATCGTGGCCCAGCACACCGGGGCCGGGGACCGGAAGGGAGTGGACCGGGCCGGGTCCCAGGTCTTCTCCTTTCTGTTCCTCCTCTCGGCCGCGCTGGGTCTTTTGGGGTGGGGAGCAGCCCCCTGGGTCCTCCGGTGGATGGGAACCCCCCCGGATATCTACCCCCTGGCCGTCTCCTATTTGCGGATCGTATCCCTGGGGTTCCCTCTCATGTACGGCACCTTCGCCTTCACGGGTTTGCTCATGGGCGCGGGGGATACCCGCACCCCCATGTACCTCATGGGGGCATCGGTGATCGCCAACGCGGTCCTGGACCCATTCCTCATCTTCGGGTGGGGCCCCCTCCCGGAGCTGGGGGTGGCGGGGGCGGCCCTGGCCACAGTGTCCTCCCGGGGGGTGGCGGCCTGCGTGGGGATATGGCTCCTCTCCACAGGGCGGGTGGGGGTGAGGCTGCGGTTGCGGTGGCTTCTCCCCCGGTGGCGCGAAATCTCGCGGATACTGCGGGTGGGGACGCCCAACGCGGTGGATCACATGGCCACTTCCCTGGGATTCGTGGTTCTCATGGGACTGGTGGCCGGATTCGGCACCGTGGTGGTGGCTGCCTACGGGATCGGACAGCGCATCATCCACTTCCTGAACGTGGCCATCTGGGGGGCCACCACCGCCCTCCTCACTATGGTGGGCCAGAACCTCGGGGCGGGACAGTTCGACCGGGCGGAGAAGATCGCCTACCGGGGGATCCGGAGCACGGTGGGAGTGCTCCTTTTTGTATCGGTGGCGGCCTTCCTTTTGCGGGAGCCCCTGTACCGCCTCTTCATCGTCGATCCTCGGGTGATCGCGGAGGGCAAGAGGTTCTTGGGGATCTTCGGGTTCTCGGTGCCCTTCTTTGGGTTGTTTGCGGCCACGAGCTCCGTGTTCCGGGGCGCGGGCCACACCGTTCCCCCCATGGTCTTTTCCGTAGTACGCCTGTGGGGCCTGAGGATTTTCTCCTCATGGGCCCTGGGTTACGCCGCGGGGCTGGGGCCCCTGGGGCTCTGGATCGGGATGTCCCTAAGCAACTACCTCGGAGGCTTGGGGCTTTACCTTTGGCTCAAACGGGGCACGTGGAAGCGGCGATTGGTGGGGGAGCCGGAAGGCGCCCTAGTCGCGTCCGACTGAGCGCTCATATACCCAGATCGTTCCCCACTCCAACCGCTTCCTGAACTTACCCTGAAGCCTCTCTCTCATCGGGGAGTTGTACACCAGGAGGTCGGCGGGAACGGGGAGCTCCTCGCAGGGAAAATCCGCGGCCCGGCGGATAAAAGGTTTAGCGGACCGCCCCACCACTACGATAGCGAGGACGCCCCCTAACCCCCGGGCATAGGAGCCGAAGTGGCCGATCCGAGTCACCTCGAGATGTTCCCGGGCCACCCGCTCCGCCCAAGCGAGCACGGCCCCGTCCATCTCACCTTTACGCCGCCATCTTAGCACGGACGAAAATCACGACCTCACGGGCATAGCGGATCCCTTCCTCGCTTTGGAGCGTACCGTATGCTCAAAGATGGAACCCTCGGCGTGGGCGTTGGGGTTCCGCATGGGAACGTAGAAATTTCCAGAACTCGGACCTTCTCCACTAGCTCCGCATCGGGGCGGACCTGAGGAGGGAACTCCCTCACCACCACGATGTCCCTATGCCTCCTGGCCGAGGTATAAATGCAGCGCCTCCACCGCCTTCTCGGCTGCCTGATGGGCCTCGAAACAAGCCCATTCGTGTTTTCCCCTCTCCCGGGACTCCTCCGCCTGCTCCAGATCCCGAAGGGCTTGTTTGAGCCAATCCCCACTTCGGTCCAGCACCTTTCACCCACTCCTGGAGAAGAAGTATCCGCACGGGGGGCTGCGTACCAACGGGGATCAAGTGCGGAAGTCCCGGGGGGAGGAGAGGCCGAAGTATTCCAGGAACTTCTCCGTGACCTCCAGGACCTTGGTAGGGCCTTTCTTCTCCGCCCGCACGAACCCCCGGTCGATTAGTTCCCGAATATGGGAGTAGGCCCGCTGCCCACGGATCCGCACCACCTCTGCCTGGGTAATGGGTCCCCGGTAAGCGATCAGAGCCAGGGTCCGCAACACCGGCTCGGGGATATCCCCTCCGGGGGCGAAGGGGCGCACCAACTCCGCGTACTCCTCCCGCAGCTCGAGGAGGTAACCCCCGGACTGTTTCACCAGCCGGTAAGGCCTTCCCTCCCGCTCGAGCTCCGCCGCGATCCTTTCCAGGGCGGCGTAAATTTCCTCTTCGGGGAACCTGAGGACGCGGGACAGCTCCTCCAGGGAGAGGGGCTTCGTGGCCACGAAAAGCGCCGCTTCAACGGCGGTCTTTACGTTTCCGCTCATGGTCCGGGACCCGCACGAGGAGCTCGCCCAGGAACCGCTTCTGGGTGAGGACCACCTTCCCTTGGGCGTCCAGGTGCAAAAGCTCCATGAACCGGGCCACCACCTCCCCGGGTTCCTCCCGGGAAAGAAGCATCCGGAACGGGATGTCGCGCTTGCCGTTGATCAAAGAAAGGAGGCGTTTGAAGAGGCGCTTGGCCCGGACGCTGAAGGGCTCCCCTTTCGGCACCGGTACCCGGGGAGCATCGCGTCTTCGCCCGGAACGTTTTTTCTGCCTTTCCTGGGCCAAAGCGGCCCTCAACGCCCGCTCCAGCTCCGCCAGGGTAACCTTCCGCCGGGGACGCCGCACCACCGGGAGCCGGAACTCCGGGGCGATGTACACCCTCTCTTCGGGGAGAAAGTCCGCCTCTTCCGCGGCCGCCGAAAGGATCTCCGCTTCCCCGTGCCCGTTTCCGTTCCCGTTTCCGTTGCGGCCGTTCAAGTCTCGCAGGATCTCCGACTTCAGCCGCAGGAGCACGGCCCCCACAAGCAGCATCCTCCCGGGGACCTCGAGCTCCAGCTCCTTCGCCCGGAGGAGGTACCCCCGGAACCGCCCCACGAGCTCCACGATGTCGATATCCCAGGGGTCCATGTCGGCGGTCAGGGCGCGCAGGACCGCCTCCCAATCCGCCCGCGCCAACCGCTCTGGGGAAATATCAACGCGCATGTCCCACCAACTCCACCGCCAGGACATGCGAGGAGCCTCCTCGCATGGTGACCCCGTAGACCCGGTCGGCATGTCGGATGAGCTCCTCGTTGTGGGAGATCACGATCACCTGGGCCTCCCGGGCGATCTCCCGCAAAAGCCCAGCCAGCCTCTCGGAGTTCGGCTTGTCCAGCGCCGCGTCCACCTCGTCGAAGAGGTAG
>MTNL01000026.1 GCA_002010365.1 Candidatus Acetothermia bacterium JdFR-50
GAGGAGGACCGGTATCACCGCGAGGTCGTGGAGTACGCCGCCCGGGTGGGGGTGGATATGCTTTTCGCCGTGGGCCCTCGGGCATCCAAGGCTTTTTCCACCTGGAATGGGGAAGGAGCCTCAGCCGAAGAGATCGATGAGATCTTGCCGCAGGTGCGAAAGGCCCTCGAGGGGGCGCCCACGGTGCTTTTGATCAAAGGCTCTCGGGGTATGGCACTGGAACGCGCAGTGGAAGCTCTGAGGGGTTGACCTACCCTCGATCCAAAAACCGGCCCCGAGAGAGCCTCGGAGACGGAGTCGGTCTGGCCCCGCTTCCTCTCCGGAAAGGCGGCTATAATCAGCCGCCGATCTTCAGGTCGAATTCCAGAAGTGAAAATCCGTGGGCTTCATTGTAAGCTTGGGCCACGCTGTAAGCGTCCATGGCGGAGTACAGGGACCAACCCAGTTGGGCCAATGGAGTGATGTAGAATAGGAACGGATTCACCGTCAGGATGCCCACGTAATATCCCACTGTGGGGATCGTCACTGCCACCAGGAAATGGACCAGGGCCTTATCCGTCTCACCGTTCAGATATTGCCCGAGCCCGGGAATCAAAAAGGAAGCGAGCCCATGGATCAGGGGATCCCGCGGACGCTCCTGGGCCACCCCGATCAGAGGAAACAAGGCGAGCATGCCTAAAACGAAAATCAGTAACCCAGCAATTTTGCCCATCTTTCCTACCTCCTTTCGCCCAAATAGTGTACGACAATCAAAGAACATAACCAAGATGGCGGTTGCATAAGGAAGAATACCTCGCAAAGGAGCTACTGTTTTATCCCACTTAAGTGAAAACCTTCTACGAAATACCGTTGGAAGATGATGTAGATCAGGAGCACGGGAAGTACACTGATGATTGTACCTGCTAATATCATGTTCCAAACGCTTCCTGTGACCGAAGTGTAGTAGTGCAAAAAGAAATTCAGTCCTACCGGCAGTGTATAGTTTTCCGCCTCGGTCAGGACTACCATGGGCCAAAAGAACTCGTTCCAGGACCCCTGGAAGGTGAGGATTGAGACCGCGGCGATGGCCGGAAGCGATAGGGGCAAAATGATCCGGGTATAGATTTGAAATGTATTTGCCCCGTCAATTCTAGCGGCTTCCTCAATTTCTCGGGGGATGGACTCCATGAATTGCTTCATCATGAAGGTGGCAGTAGTGGAGACGAGGCCCGGCAGGAACAGGGCCCAGAAGGTGTTCAGAAAGGTCTTGAGGCCGAAGAGCTTGGACAGACCGAATACGCCATCTCGAACCACCAGGTAATTGGAGATATAGGTTACCTGGCCGGGGACCATCATGGTATAGATGATGAAGAAGAACAGCAGGTTCCGCCCAGGGAAACGGAGCCTGGACAGGGCGTAGCCGGCCATGGTGGTGAACACCACCGTGATCGCCACCCTGAGAGCTGCCACCATAAAGGAGTTCAAAATCCATTTGGGGAACAGGTTCCTTCCTCCCTGCCCTTTATAAGTTGTCCAGGCACGGATGTAGTGATCGAAGATATACCGAATGACCCCGGGAACGATGTTCTTCCACGTTAAATACACCCCGCTGATCCTGGTGCTGACTGTATCCGGGGCCAGGGTCGCACGGACGAACCTGCTGCCGCGAGGGCCGATCACCGCTACAGGGAGCAAAGGATATCGTATGGATCCTCGGTGCTGCAGAGTGATTTGGTACGTAAATTCTCTAGCCCCTTCGACTATTCGCTCCCCAAGTAGGACCGCCTCTGCACGGGTGTCGGGTGCCGGATTGGGAGCCCCCGACTCGTACGGTGGAGGAAGGATTCGTACCTGAGGCAGCGGGGGTTCAGGAGCGTCGGTGGGAAGGGAAAAGGTCACCACTAGATTCACTTGCTTACCGGGTGCCCAACCGCCAATCCAACCGTTTCCTCCGCCTTGACGGCCTAAATGCCAGGCCGCAACCCAGTTGGGCGGCCATAGCTTGGGACTAGTGAGGGTCGGGGGCCATGACAGTGGATCATTCCGAAAGGAGGAAATGAAAGCATATAGCAAAGGGAAAAGCATAACGCCCGCTAAGGCGAACAAGGTCACATAGACTATTGTCCTGCGGACTTTTCGACGTCGGGCAAGCCAGCGGGCATCCACGTGATAGGCGCGTCCGCGATAGTACACCACGGCTCGCTCTCCACGAACGGAGGCTCGGCGCTTCATGAGTACCAACCTTTCTCAGAAAACCCGAATTTTCGCTGCAATAACACTACCACCAGTGTCAATGTCGCTAGCACCAATGCCGCTGCGGAAGCCATGCCCACCTTGGGCAAAGTGCCCGCACCGAATACTGCCCAGTAAACGTAGTAGGCCAGGGTAATCACCGACTCCAGGGGGGCTATTCCCGCGGTGATCGCGGCTTGGTCGAACATTTGGATGGTTCCGATCAAACCTAGGGTAATGACAAGGAACATCACCGGTCGCAACGCGGGGACAGTAACGTACCGGAGCTTTTGCCACGGCGTAGCTCCGTCTATATCCGCGACCTCGTAAAGCTCCCGGGGGATATCCTGCAATCCCGCCAAAAATAGGATCATCATAGTGGGAGTGGTTGTCCAAATATTCAAAATCATAATAGAGATAAGGGGAAGGGGGATTCCAAGAAAGGTCTGACGGGTGGTCAGCCATGGGATCAGGACCTCTACCTTTGGATTGGGCCTGATGAGCCCAATGCGTCCCAGGATCGTAGCGGTCACCGAGCCCACTAACAGGCTGATGAGCAAGAGAACTGGATCCCAAGCCTTCACGGGTAGGCCATGCCGGCGCTCCCACAAGACCTGGATGGTTTGAGTCAGGGCTGTGATGATCAAGGCCGTGACCATGAGGGGCCAGTACCGCACCAACAGCCCCAACAGCCAGTTCACGGTACCGCGCCGGTTGACAAGCCAGATGAAGATAGTGGTGATGGCCACGCTGGAAGCAATGGAGGGGACATAGTAGGCGGCTCGGAAGAACGTCAATCCCCTGATCCTTTGGTTTACCACCACCGCCAGAAGCAAGGCCAAAAAGGTCTGGGTGGCGGTAACGATCGCTGCGTACACCAAACTATGGACCAAGCCGAGGACGAAATAGGAGTCTTTGAACAAGGTCAGGTAGTTTTTGAAACCCACAAATTGGCTTACTTTGAAGAGGTTATAATCTGTAAAGCTGAAATACACTGTACGCACAAACGCGTAGAGAAAAGCAATGGCCAGGGTAAACAGCAAGGGAAGCAGAAAGATGAACGCCGAAACCCAATCGCTTCTCCGTCGCATGGGGCAAAAGCCGGGGGAGGGTTTTCCTCCCTCCCCCGGCCTTAGAGATTACCCTCCCAACTTCTCGTTGAGCTTGGCAGCGGCTTCGTCCATGGCCTCGTCCACGGAGGCCTCGCCCTGCATTATCAGGGTGAGGGCTTCGTTGACTACGCCCATGTAATTACTGCCGCCGACATCGCCGAAGGTGAAGGGCACCGTCCCCGGGAGGCCGGTGGCCTCGAACACCGTCTTGGTGGCCAGGGCGAAGGGGTCGGACTGCTGGAAGAAGGGGCTATCGAGCAGGGCCTTTCGGGATGGAATCGCGTGGCCTGACTCCAGGATATACTCCTGGACCTCCGGGCTGGTGAGTACCTCGATTACCTTGAATACCAGATCGGGTCGGCCGGAGGGCGGTTTCACCGGCATCCCATAGCCCACGGTGAACAAGTAGTTACCGCGTGGGCCTCCCTGCCACACTTTGGGGAGGAAGGTGGCCCCGAAATTCAGCGTGGGATTCTCGTTGCGAATGGGAGGAATGAGCCAACCTCCTTCGATGCAGACCGCGGCCTTCTCGGCGATAAACGCCGCTCCCGGCCAGCCCACGCCGATGTCGGCCGAGGTGGCGGCTATTCCGGCCCGGTTGAAGGCGGTGTACCAATCGGCTGCGATCTTGGCTGCCGGCAGATCGAAGGGCGCCATGCCGTCCTCTTTGAGGAAGGGCATCCCAGCGGCGAACGCGAAAGGTAGGAACCGGGCTGCATCCGGATTGATGGAGGCCCCGTACCATTCCGGCGGGTTGCTCACGCGGGCGATCTTGTCCAGGAACGTGGCCCAGGTATCGTCAGCGCTGGGATAGGGTACTCCCATGGCGTCGAACATGTCCTTGTTGTAAAAGATCACCAAGCTGTTGAAGTCCTTGGAGATCGCGTACAGCTTTCCCTCGAAGGTGAATGCATCGGCCAGCACCGGGATGAGGTCATCACGGCTGATTACCGGGGAAGCTGCCATAAACTCATCCAGGGGTTGGATCAACCCGGTTTCCACCACCGTCTTGGCCCAGTAGAGGTCGATGTAGATGATGTCGGGTGCGGTGCCGGCGGACAACGTTCTCAACACGAACGCCAGGTAATCCTCGGTGATGGGTTCCCACACCACCTGGACCCCTGGGATCACCCCGTTCACGAACCGGGAGAGGACGTCCTGCATGAGCGGTGTGTCTCCGGAGTAGCCTGCGAGGCGGATGGTAACGGTTTCCTGAGCGATTCCCAAAGTAGCCACCGCAAACAAGCCAAACACGAGCAAGAACTTCCGCATGCTTTTACCTCCTTTAAGCCTAGGTTCTCAGACACGGGTGTCAAAGATTCGGGCTTTGATATCACCTCCTTTTATCGCCCAAAATTCAACTTGCATGTACAATTTTTAGTTCCTTTTTGTAACCGGTTTCAAACCCATTATAGCTCCCGCCTCATAGAGGGTCAATATCGACTTAGATCGTGCTTTCCCTCACAATAAGCTGTGTGGAAAAGATTTTGAAAAGTCGTTCCACGCCTGTTCCCTCTTCCAAACGCAAAAGAAGGATGCGTCCCGCCTCCTTCCCCATCTCATAAATCGGCTGCCTGACGGTGGTCAGGGGGGGGTCGAAGAAGTGAGCATAGGGGATATCGTCGAAACCGATAACGGAAACCTCGTTCCCGACCCGAATTCCGGCCTCCTTAAACGCCGTTATGGCTCCCATGGCCGCCAGGTCACTGGCCGCGAATACCGCGGAGATGTGCCTCTCCTTGGCCAAAAAACTCCTCACCGTCTCGTAG
>MTNL01000012.1 GCA_002010365.1 Candidatus Acetothermia bacterium JdFR-50
CCTCGGTGTAAGGGAGGAGGGAGGTGTCGCCGGTGTCGAAGACGGCCAGAAGCTGTGCCCGGGGGAGGGTCCAGTTCCCTCTGATGACGCATTCCACCCAGGGAAGGCCCGCCCAGACACGGATCTCCCGCTCCACCCAACCTCCTCCGGGGAGGGGCATCCTCGTTGACACCGCTGCCATCGCAGGGCCCCGACTGACGATCCGTATCTCAACGTTTTCTTGGCCCTCGGTCCAAATCCTCTCCGTGAGGCCCGGGTCCCAGGCGCCCCTCACGTCCCGCCAGATTTCGAGTCGGAAGTCCCCGTCGGGGAAGCGGATCTCCGGCCCTCCTTGAGCGGAGAGGGAGAGCAGCCTACTCGTGTGGGCGTCGAGCACAGCGGAGACGCTATCAGCCACGAGGCGAATCCTTCCCGCCGATACCTCCGCCCGCGCTCCGGCCCGGGGTTCGCCCTGTTTCAGCCAATAGACCTTGTATCTCGCCGCTGGCACGTCCCTGGCCGCGAAGGCCAGCCCCGCTCTCGTGCGCGCCACCGGGATCGCGTTTCCACCCCCATCAACCGCTACCAACATCCCTCTCGGGAGCTCTCGGGGCACCTCCGCAAGCACCACGGTGCCCGGTCTCCCTACGGGCAGGGGGTTGAAGACCACTATAGGGATCCCCTCCGCTTCGGTGTCCACCCGTGAGGCAAGCCGCGCGAGGGCTTCGTCTAGTTCGGCCCTGAGGTCGGCCCGTAGTTCCTCGAGCCAACCCAAGACCTCCAAATAAGGTTCGTAACTCGTGGATCCCCACAGGGCATCGTGAAACTGGCACTTGAGCAGTGTCTTCCATCTCTCCCTCAACTCCGTAGCCCGTCCGGCCACGGCCTCGAGCCCCGAGAGGGAAAGGACGGAGGCCAGGGACTCCAACGTCAAAAGCAGGTGTTCACATTCACGGATGAGCCACTTCACGCGGGACTGCGTCGCGACCCCAAGGCCGCCCACCTTTAGCATTCCCTCCACAACGGGAAGCTGCGATCGGTCAAGGCCATAAAAAAGCTCCGCGGGGCTTCCGTTCTGTACCTTTAACCCCGAATACCGGAGTTCCTCCTCGAGCCGCTTGAGCAGCTGTGATGTGGGTCCCCCGCCGTGGTCGCCGCCGCCGAAGACGAACGCCAGCCGCGGGGGCAAAAGTGGCCAATTCGCGGCGACTGCTTCAACGACCTTACGCGATAAGGCAGACGGCCGGAGGAAGTAATGGCCCAACAACACCAACGGGATCTCCATCCCGTCGCTTCCCCTCCAGATGGAGAAAGGCCCCAAACAGGTCCGTCCATGGCCTCCCCCTCCCGATGATCGCTCCCCGAAAGCCGAAGCCCCGCAGGATCTGGGGCAAGCACGGAGGCAAGCCCGTGCTCGCCATCTGCCACGCGACCCCGACATCGGCCCCGAACTCTTCTAAGAAATACAGCTTTCCGAGGAGGAAAAAGAACGGGGCCGCTTTTTCCACCGTCTCATAAAGGGCCGCTTGCCCTTGGCAGTACGTGTAGCTGTGAACGCTGTGGGTAAGTTCGAGTTGCCGCCTGAAGGTCTCGATGGCCACCTCGATGGTTTCCCGCCAAGCCCATTGCCAAACGAGATCCATATGGCACTGAGGAAAGATGAAGAAAGGGGTTCTGGAAGCTATCTACCGCAGTCGGGAAACGAAGGCCTCTTTCATCTACAGGGGGAAGACCTTCTCCAACTCTTCCTCCGCCGCTTCGATCAGTTTGAGTGCCTCTTGGGCCGACCGGCGCTCGCGGAGGATCACCACACGGGCAGCTATCCTTTCGAGCTCCGTGGGGTCAATTCCTGCCCTCTCCGCAAGAACACATCTGGCCAGAAACTCGTTTAGTCTGTCACGCAACTCCTTCGCGGGATCGGCGTGGACAACGCTTATGATCAAAGCCACCAACCAGCAGAACCAGAAAGGTCACTGCTGCCCGCATTTTTTTTCGCCCTCGAGTCCTCGGAAATCACCCTTTCCCAAGGCCCAGTTTGGCACGATCGGCGGGGATACACAAACCCACGGTGAAGCCCTTGCTTTTGCTAGTCCTCCGTAGCCGGAAAGCCCTAGAATCTTAGGGCATAAAAGGGAGACTCCTGCTGGTTGTTTTGCGAAGACACTCTGTCAGTGCCTCATCGAGGTTCCCGTAGATTGCGGCTTGGGCGAGATGGTTGTGGTGAACTGGTAGGGCCGAAACGCCAAACACAGGCTTCAAACTTGCCGTGACCTTCATAGTGGGTGAACTGCAAACCTTTATGGCTGCTCCATACGACAAAGCGTCCCACTATCTGATCTTCCAACAGGGCCGCTTTCCTCGAGATGAGTTTTTGAGATATACAATTCATATTGGCATTGAAAGAAGGCCCCCCGGTTTTTAACCTTGAGGTAAGTCTGACCTCATTGAAGAAAGGAGGTGAGGCACATGGTGCGGATCTTCCTCTTGGCTACAACGGTTCTCCTCTCTTCCTCCGTCGTTGGCCAACAGGTGCCCGGACTTCAGCTCCCGCCCCTAACGGTGGCCGCCAGGCCTTGCCTCATGGCCGCACCCCAGATCCTTGTCTTCACCATGGAGAACCGCTATCACCGGCTCGTACTCTTCAATACCTGCACATATTCGGTGCGGTGGTCCGTTTTAAATCCTTTCCCCTTCATCCGCGTCGATACTTCCCAAGCTGCGAACCCTGTCCCTCCCGGAAAGATGACGCCCGTGGGCGTGTACATTGATTGGACACAAGCGCCGAGCTACGCCATCGCCATCCGCGATCCGGCACCGGTGCTGGGTTGGCTGGAGAAGGTCACCGGCAGGGCGATTCCGCGCCAAGGGACGATCTACCTCAGCGTGGCCTTTATCGCCTTCTGCGAAAGAAACACCCCCGCGCGAGCTTGCGTCCCAGCGCTGATCTTCCTCCTGCGTGTGCAGACGTGAGGGCGACGTCCCTCAGCTGACTCAAGACACCTGGTGTAGACATCGTGCCGCTAGGTTTTAACCCGCGAATACTTGTCGTTATTGCTTCACGCCCGCCCTCAGGGTCAGACTGGCCAGGATCACCGTGAACACAAGGAAGATCAAAACGCCCGCGAACCCCACTGGCTCGGCCCATGGGGGAAGACCCTTCACCATCACCGCCCGCAGGAGCCGGTTCCCGTAGGTTAGGGGCGCTATGTAGGCCAGGGGCCTGAGTACCTCTGGAATGGCTTGAAGGGGCCACAGCATCGCCGAAAGGAGCACCGAGGGAAGACCACCACGGGGAACATGAAGATGGCCTGGGACTCGGTTTGGGCCAGTGCGGAAAGCAGGGTTCCCAAGCCCACGTTTCCCACAGCGAAAAAGATCACGCAAATTAAAGTCCAGAAGACCGAACCGTTGATCACCAGATGGAAGACAAGTTTTCCGATTCCCAGGATCAAGGCCGACTGCACCAACGCCACGAGCCCGAAGGCGATCACGTATCCCAGTATGAACTCCCCCCGCCTGAGGGGAGATGCCCACAGCCGTTCGAAGGTGCCATTCACCTTCTCCCGCACCACGGAGAGCAGGGTGAGGAGGGAACAGATGAAGGTGACCACGTATCCCATGATGGCCGGGGCGAAGGAGTCTATGAATCTCACCTCCACCCCGTACAGGGGATGCTCCTCGACCTTCACCGGCCCTCCCTTTCCCTCGTCCATCAGGGCGTCCGCGATCCCGGCGCGGAGGGCGGCCGCTATCTGGGGATCGGATTCGTCCAACCACAGATGCAGCGTCTCATGGGCCTCGGTGGCCACCCCCATGGCGAAGTGGGCGTAGTAGAGGCTAGTAAACTTCTCCGGGAAGCGCACCACCGCTTGATATCCGGAGAGAAGGAGCCTCTCCGGGTCCTGCACCCGTGTAAGTTCGGTGACTTGGAAGGTGGGGTCGGACTTGAGGGAATCGATGATCTCCGAGGTGAGATCCGTACGGTCTTCGTCGATTACCGCGAGTTTCACCCCGTGGATGTCTCCGGAGAAGGAGAAGCCGAAGAGGATCATGGCTAAGGAAGGCACCACCAGCATGATGACGATCAACCGCACGTCGTGTCGCATTTGCCGCAGCACTCGCATTGCCACCACCCATACCCGTGCAGCACTCATCTTCCCTCCCTACGGGCGAAGAACAGGAAGACCTCTTCCATAGAGGGGGTGCCTCCCTGCACCTGGGCCACCCGGGCCTGAAGCTCGGCCGGGGCCCCCTCCACTTGGATCCTTCCCGCACGCATAAACCCCACGCAGGTGCAACGGCCCGCCTCCTCCAAATAGTGGGTGGTGAGAAGGATGGTATGTCCCCTGGCCTTAAGCTCGTGGAAGTGCTCCCAGAACTCCTGCCACAGGGCCGGATCTAGCTCCACTGTGGGCTCATCCAATACCAGGAGTTCCGGTCTATGGAGCAGGGTGCAGGCCAAGGAAAGCCGCTGTTTCTTGCCTCCGCTTAGATTTCCGACTAAGTGCCCCTTTAGGTGCGCCAGGCGCATGAAGTCGAGGATCTCCGCGGCTCTCTTCTGGATCTCATCCCGCTTCATCCCGTTGAGCTGGCCGAAGAAAAGGAGGTTCTCCTCTACGGATAGGTCCCGGTAAAGCGCTCGTTCTTGGGGCATGTATCCCAGGCGCCCCTCCACCTTCCGCTTTTCCTCGGGGATGGGATGGCCCAGGACCCGTACCTCCCCTGCATCCCTCTTGAGGAGGCCGCAGATCATGCGGATGAGGGTAGTCTTCCCGGTACCGCTCGGCCCCACCAGGCCGTAGATCTCACCCCGGCCTACCGCTAGGTCCACCCCGGCCACCGCCCGGATGGGGCCGAAGGACTTGACCACTCCCCGCATCTCAACCGGCGCTTCCACCGCTTCCCTCCGGTGGGGCAAACAGGGACTCGGGCACCCCGGAGTCCACTTGGACTTCCAGGTAAGAGACCTCGCCCACCCGCTTCCTTTCCTCGTCGTAGACCTCCACTTTGAGGGGAAGCCACACGCCGGGGGCCACCTC
>MTNL01000234.1 GCA_002010365.1 Candidatus Acetothermia bacterium JdFR-50
TCCTGGCATGCCACTACATGGTGCGTCGGATGACGGAGGTGATGGAGAGCCTGGAGGTGGACGAGGAGAGGATGCGGGAGAACCTCGGGATAACGCACGGTGCCATCTTCTCCCAGGCCCTCCTCCTCAAACTGGTGGAACGGGGGATGTCCCGCCGAAAGGCCCATGAGCTCGTGGCCGACTTGGCCCGGAAGGCCCAAGAGGAGGAGATCCCACTTGGGGAACTCGCCTCCCGGAACCCGGAATGTTCCCGACTCCTATCCCCGGGGGAGATCTCCCGCCTTACCGACACCCGGTACTTCCTGCGCTGGGTGGATGAGATCTTCCACCGCTTCGGGTCCGAGGGATAGGGTCCCCGGAACCCCCGGCCGTTGTCCTCACTGACCTGGGATGCTAAAATAATATTTGACCGGTTGTCCGTACAAGTTGGCGGAAATGGAAAGCAAGCTCTACCTGCGTGTCAAGGACTGGTTGCGCGAGGCCATCGAAAAGGGCGACTATCGGCCCGGCGATCGTATCCCCTCCGAACACGAACTCATGCGGCACTTCGGTGTTTCCCGCTCCACCGTGCGCCAGGCCATCGCCGAACTCGTCTTGGAGGGCTGGCTTTACCGCGTCCAGGGAAGCGGCACCTACGTCGCCCGCCCCAAATATCGCCAGACCCTCTCCCGCCTCACCAGTTTTACCGAGGACATGCGCCTCCTGGGCCTCACCCCCCGCTCCCGCCTCCTTTTGTGCCGCCGCGAGCCCGCGGACGCGAAGGTGGCCGCGGCCCTGTCCATATCCCCCGGAGACGAGGTAGTCCACATCGAACGCCTCCGGTTCGCCGACGAGG
Organism: Candidatus Acetothermia bacterium JdFR-50; assembly: GCA_002010365.1. GTDB lineage: Bacteria > Bipolaricaulota > Bipolaricaulia > Bipolaricaulales > Bipolaricaulaceae > UBA3571. Next base: position 836 of record MTNL01000234.1, read on the forward strand.
AACCCATGGCCCTGAACACTTCCCTCCTCCCCCGACGCCTCGTGCCGGGACTGGAGGGGGAGGATCTGGAGAACGGGTCTCTGTATGAGATCCTGGAGCGCCGATACGGGCTCCTCCTGGCGCGGGCTGAGCAGACCCTGGAGCCGGCCCTGGCAGATCCCTACGCCGCCAAACTCCTCGGCGTCCCCGTGGGCGCTCCCCTCCTCCTGGTGGAAGGCGTGGTCTACTTGAAGAACGGGACGCCCGTGGAATGGGTGCGGATCCTATACCGCGGCGATCGCTACAAGTTCCACATCGTCGCGGTCCGATAGAAGGGAGGTGGAATAAGGGCGAACACCCGCGTCTTCCGCGAAAGAAAAACGCACGGCAAAGGAGGGATGCATGGCTCGGAGGATCCTTTTGGGCGGTGCGTTGTTGATGGTCATTGGGCTTTTGGTTTGGGGCCAGGAGGTCCCCCGGGAACGGACCCTGGTGATCGCCACCGGCCTCCAACCTTCCACCTTGGACATCGGCGTGGGGTACGAGGCCGCCGCCATCAACGTGAACCTGGTGGTCTACGAACGCCTCGTGCGCTACAAGCCTGGCTCCGTGGAGGTGGAGCCCGAGCTCGCCGAGTCCTGGACTGTCTCCCCCGACGGCAAGGTCTGGACATTCAAGCTGCGGCCCGGCGTCCGCTTCCACGACGGCACCCCCTGTGACGCCGCAGCAGTGGCCTTCAGCTTCCAGCGTGCCATGGCCATCAACCTCGGGCCGGCGTGGATGTTGGAGCCCATCGAGAAGGTGGAGGCCGTGGATAAGCTCACGGTGCAATTCACCCTCAAGAGGCCCTACCCCGAGTTCCTCCAGGTCCTGGCCAACATCTTTGGCACCGGTATCGTCTCCCCCGCCGCGGTCAAGGCCCACGCCACCGATGACGATCCGTGGGCCCAGGAATGGCTGAGCAGCCACATGGTGGGCACCGGCCCCTACGAGTTCGTGGAATGGTTGAAGGGCCAACACATCATCCTGCGACGGTTCGAGGATTACTGGCGCGGCTGGGACGGGGTCAAGAACAATATCGAGCAGGTGATCATCCGCTACATCACCGAGCCCTCGGTGCAGCGGTTGTTATTGGAGCGGGGCGACGTGGACATCGCCATGGACATCTCCGTGGACGACTGGGAGCTCATCAAAGGGAAGCCTGGGATCGTGCTGGTGGAGGAACCTTCCATGCACGCCACTTACCTCCGCTTCAACTGCGCCGCCGGGCCCACGGCCGACGTGCGGGTACGCAAGGCCATCCGGGCAGCACTCGATTACAAGGGGATGATCGAGTACGTGCTCCGGGGGCACGCGGTCCAGATGCAGGGGGCGGCGGCTATCGGACTCCCCTGCCACAACGACGAGCTCCCTCTGCCGGTACAGGACCTGGAACTTGCCCGCAAGCTCCTGGCCGAGGCGGGCCATCCCAACGGCGGCTTCACCCTGGAGTACGTTTATGAGTCCGGCCACGAAGACCGCCGGCGCGTGGGGGAGCTCCTCCAGGCCAGTTTGGCGGAGCTGGGGATCACGCTGAAGATCACCGAGCTGCCGTGGCCGGACCTGTGGGAGCGGGTTTCGGCGGCCGATCCGGAGCGGACTCCGGCTATCGTGGCCAACGGTTGGTGGCCCGACTACGCCGACGTGATCAACTTCCTCTACCCCATGTACCACTCGAGCCAGTGGCCCCCGGTGGCCTTCAATATCGGCTTCTACAAGAACGAAGAGGTGGACGCCCTCCTGGATCAGGCCCAGGTGGAAACCGATCCCGCGGCCCGCTGCGAGCTCCTCAAGAAGGCCCAGGCCCTCATTTACGAGGATTGCCCGGACATCGATCTTTACCACCTCACCACTCGCGTCGCCCTACGCGACTGGGTGAAAGGCTACGTCTACAGTCCCATCTACACCGAGGGCTTCTTCCTCTACAACATGTGGCTGGAGAAGTAAGGGGATGTAAGGGGAGGGGGTTCGGCCCCTCCCCTTTTCGCTTGAATGTGGGCCTATCTCCTGCGGCGGCTGGGCTATACGCTCCTCACCCTGTGGGGACTCACCCTCATCACCTTCGTCCTCACCCGGGTGATCCCCGGCGATCCCGCGCGGATCGCCGCCGGGCCCCAGGCCCGCCAGGAACAGGTGGAGCAGGTGCGGAGGATGTACGGCCTGGACAAGCCCCTCTGGGTCCAGTACGGAATTTACATGGCTAACCTCCTGCGAGGGGACTTCGGGAAGTCCCTGTGGTCCAAGCGCCCGGTGATCGAGGACCTCCGAGCCTACTTCCTCCCCACCACGGAGCTGGGGCTCTTCGCCGGCCTCATGTTCTTCTGCCTGGGGGTGCCCCTGGGGATCCTCTCCGCCGTTTACCGCAACAGCCCCCTGGACCACCTGTCCCGGCTCTTCGCCCTGGCCGGGGTTTCCCTGCCGGTCTTCATCTTCGGCCTGGTGCTGCAGCTCATCTTCTACAAGATCCTGGGTTGGTTCCCGGCAGGGGGACGCATCGATCCCTTCATCGCCCCACCCCGACACCTCACCGGGCTCTACATCCTGGATAGCCTCCTCACCGGCAACTGGCGGGCCCTGCTCTCCTCATTGCACCACATCTTCCTTCCCTCGGTAACCCTGGCCTACGGCTCGCTGGCGGTGGTATCGCGGATGACCCGGGCGAGCCTCCTGGAGGTCTTAGGACAGGACTACATCCGCACCGCCCGGGCCAAGGGCCTGGGGGAGCGGACCGTCCTGCTGAAGCACGCCCTCCGCAACGCCATGGTCCCCATCCTCACCATCACCGGGCTCCAGATAGGGTCCCTCCTGGGAGGGGTGTTGCTGGTGGAGATCATCTTCTCCTGGCCCGGGCTCGGGACGTATGCCTATACCGCGGTGACTGTCCTGGACGTAAACGCCATCATGGCCATTACCCTGGTCACCGGCCTCCTCTATACCGGGGTGAACCTGGTGGTGGACCTGCTCTACACCGTGGTGGACCCCCGGATCCGGTACCGATGAGGGAGGACATCCGCGCCGTCTGGAGGTTCCTGCGCCCGGGGAAGAACCCCCTGGGGTTCCTGGGGGTGGTCCTGGTGGTGGCCATCGCCGTTTGCGCCGTGCTCGCTCCCTTCATCGCCCCCTACAGCCCATATAAGGTAAACCTGGTGTGGCGGCTGCGGCCGCCGTCGTGGCAGCACCCCTTCGGCACCGACGAGCTGGGCCGGGACATCCTCTCCCGGGTGTTGGTGGGCACACGGATCTCTCTCCAGGCGGCGGCGGTGATCATTGGGCTCTCACTCCTTTTGGGCACGGTGGTAGGGACGCTGGGGGCCCTGGCCGGAGGCTGGGTGGATGACGTCCTGATGCGCCTCACCGACTCCTTCCTCGCCTTCCCCTACCTTATCTTCGCCATGCTCGTCTCGGCGGTGCTCGGCCCAAGTCTCTCCAACGCCATGCTCGCCATTTCCATCACCTGGTGGCCCTGGTACGCGCGTCTCGCCCGGGGCCAGATCCTTTCGGTGAAGAACCAGCTCTACGTGGAGGCAGCCCGGGCCGTGGGGGTGGGGGGGCTTCGGCTCTTCTTCGCTTACTTCTTGCGCAATGCCCTCTCCCCCCTCATCGTCCAGGCCACCCTGGACGTGGGCTACGCCATCCTCCTGACCTCCAGCCTCAGCTTCATCGGCCTGGGGGCCCAGCCACCCACGCCGGAGTGGGGCCGGATGGTGGCCGATGGACGCCAATACCTTCTGTCGTACTGGTGGGTCCCCATCTTTCCGGGCCTGGCCATCTTCGTGACCGTCCTGGGGTTCAACCTGATCGGCGACGCCATCCGGGACTTCGCCGATCCGCGGACCCGGAGATAAAGATGGAGTTGGTGGCTATCGGTGACATCAACTGGGACACGCTCCTCGCGGTCCCCCGTCTCCCGGGGCCGGACGATGAGGTGGAGCTGCGGGAGGTGCGGGAGACGCCGGGCGGGGACGCCGCCAACGTGGCCGTGGCCTTCGCCCGGCTGGGGGGACGGGCGGGGATGATCGGGGCGGTGGGGGACGACCCCGCGGGGAGGGCACTGCGGGAGCACTTGGCCGCGGCAGGGGTGGATACTCGGCGGGTACTCGTCTTGGATGTGCCCAGCGGCCGCGCCTTTTCCCTGG
>MTNL01000076.1 GCA_002010365.1 Candidatus Acetothermia bacterium JdFR-50
CGAGCCCGTCTTCGCGGAGCCGGAGGAGGTGCAGGAGCGACTCTCCCGGGATCTTCCGTTGTGGCTCTCGGTGGACCTGGACGTGTTGGACCCCTCCCTCTGCCCTGGGGTGACCAACCCCGAGCCCGGCGGCCTCTCCTTCCACCGGGTGATCGAGATCTTCAAATCCCTCCGGGAGTTCTCCGTCGTGGGGATGGACATAGTGGAGCTCGCCCCGCCATTCGACCCCTCCGGAGTCTCCGCCATCGCCGCCGCCAAACTCCTCATCGAGGCCGTCCTCCTCCTTTGGGGATGAAACTCAAGGTACGCCCGGAGGATTTCCGGGTGGAGGAGCTCATCGGGCTTCCCCGGGGCCCGGGTCTTTACGCCTACTTCCGCGTGGAGAAGCGGGGGATCCCCACCATGGCCGCCCAGGTCCTCCTGGCGCAGGCCCTCGGGGTTTCCCCCCGGGAGGTCTTCTTCCCGGCCCTCAAGGACGCCCACGCCGTGGCGATCCAGTACGCGAGCGTGAAGGGGGCCGGGGCGGACCGCGTGGAGCTCCCGGTCATGCGGGCGGTAAAGGCCGGGGAGGGTCCGCGGAGGCTCTCCACGATGGACCTCCGGGGAAACCGCTTTCACCTTGTGGTGCGGGACCTATCCGCGGGAGAAGCCCACGGGTTGAGAGGGAAACTCGTCCACATCGCCGCCGAGGGATTCCCCAACTACTTCGACGAGCAGCGGTTCGGGTCGCTGGGGGAAAGGGGTTCCCCGGGGAAGGCGGTCCTCCTCCGGGACGCGGAGGGCGCGCTCAGGCTCTATCTGGCGGAGGAGCTCCGCGGCGATCCCGAGGAAGTGAGGAGCTTCAAACGCCTGGCCCGGGAGCATTGGGGCGAATGGGCGTTCCTCCTCGAACGCGCCCCCCGCCCCTCGAACCTCCGCAGCGTCCTCACCTACCTCGTTGACCATCCCCGGGATTTCCGCCGGGCCCTGAACCTAATCCCCCCGCGGCTCCTCTCCCTCTTCCTCTCCGCGTACCAGTCCCTTCTTTGGAACCGGATCCTCGGCCGCTGGATCACCCTCAACTTTCCCCGAGTCGTGGACCTGGAGATCGCGGGGGAGAAATTCCCCGTGCCCGTTTCCGTACCGGAGGATCTTTTGTCCCGTTTGGAGCGCGAAAGGCTACCGCTTCCCCACAACCGGGCATGGTATAGGGACGAGTGGGAGGGGATCGCCCGGGAGGTCCTGGCTGAGGAGGGGATAACCCTCCGGGATCTGAAGGCGCGGATCGTAGAACGGGCCTACCTATCGAAGGCGGAGCGGTCCATTTGGTGTCTCCCCCAGGAGCTCGAGGTGGGTGACCCCCGCGAGGACGAACTCTTCCCCGGCAAGGTAGCCTTGGAAGTCTCGTTCGTACTCTCGCCGGGCTCCTACGCCACCCTGCTCGTCCGCTGCGCCCACGCTCGTGCCGTGGGCGCCCCTCGGGGATAGCTTTCACGGCTCAGGTATCTCGGCCGTATCGGCGTTCGAGCTCCTCGATCCGACGCACGTTCCTTACGTCGAATTCCTCCTCACCGTAAGGGGTGGAAAACCAGGCATCGAGGATCTCCTTGGCCACGGGTTCGGAGGTAAGGCGGAGGCTCATTACCAGGACGTTGGCGTGGTTCCACTTGCGGGCGCCGCGGGCGGTCTCGGCGTCCACACACAAGGCCGCCCTGACCCCCGGAACCTTGTTGGCGGCGATGCAAGCGCCGGTACCGGTCCAGCAGAAGAGGATCCCCTCATCACACCGCCCACCTGCCACCGCCTCGGCCACCTCCCGCCCCACCTCGGCCCACTCCCTCTCCACCCCGGCCAGGGGGCCGAAGAGTTCCACCTCGTGGCCTCGCCTCCGGAGCTCATCGATCACGAAATCGGTGAGGCCCGTACGTTCGTCGCTTCCCACCGCGACCCTCATCTCCATACCTCCCCTTTGCCGGAGCGGTTCACAGGGGCAACAGGTTGGGAAGCTCGGCCACGGAGGATATCACCAGGTCGGCGGCCCGGATTAGCTCTCCTGGCCCGTGGGCCATGGCCACCCCCACCCCGGCGTAGCGGATCATCTCCAGGTCGTTCAGCTGGTCTCCCACTGCCACCACCTCCTCCGATGGGATCCCGAGATGCCCCCAGAGCCACCGGAGTGCCTCCCCTTTCGAAACCCCTGGGGGGAGGATCTCCAGGTAGTTCACCTCCGAGCGCACCACCGTGACCGCGGGGATCTCCCGGTTGAGTTCCCTTTCTAGCTCCGGGAGCACCCGGGGATCCCCCAGGACGAGGAGTTTTAGCGGCGGGAAGTCCAAGAAGGACGTGAGATCCCCCACCTCCCGGGCGGGGAGCTTCTCCTTTTCCAGGAACCGCCTCACCCGCGGGGTAATCCGCTCCACGTAGAGGGTGGGATCCCGGATGTCCCGGTAGACCTCGATATCCACGGGGAACTCCCGCGCCACGGCGATGGCTACCCGGGCATCCTCCGCCGACAAGCGCCGCTCCGCGAGCGCTTTCCCCGCGGGGAAGTCGTACACCACGGCGCCGTTGTAGAGGATCACCGGTGTCGTAATTCCCAAGACCGTCACGAACGGCGTCGCCGAAGCCAGAGACCTCCCGGTGGCGAGGGTGATCCAGAAGTGCCGCACGAGCTTCCCCAGGGCAGCATGGGTGCGCGGGGACAATCGATGATCGGGGTCAAGAAGGGTCCCGTCGAGATCGAACACGAGAAGCCGCGCCATGGAGACCTATTCCCGGAGGAGGTGGATGCTCTGGCGGTGGAACCGAAGCCCCACCTTGGTCCCTTCGGTGAGAAAACCCTTCTCCTGGGGGCTCAGGACCTCCACCTCCAGGGTCTCCCCGGTGGGAAGGGAAAGCTTATAGGTGGCCAGAGAGCCGGTGTAGTGGGCGAAGGTCACCTCGGCGGTTACGTCCCCTTGCCCCTCGGGGAGGACGTCCACCGCCTCGGGCCGCACCACCGCTATGGCCTCGTCCCCGGCCTGGAGTCCCGTTACAGCCGGGACCTCCAGGCGCACGCCCCCCGGAAGTTCGATCTCGAACTGCTCGTCCTGCGCACCCACCACCCGCACCGCGAGGAAGTTAGCCCGGCCGATGAAGTCCGCCACGAACCGATTGGCGGGGTGGGCGTAGATCTCGTAGGGCGGCCCTATCTGCTGAAGCTTTCCCTCGTTCATCACCGCGATCCGATCGGAGATGGCCATAGCCTCCGCCTGGTCGTGGGTCACGTACAAGCTGGTTATGTTCAGTTCCTTCTGGAGGCGTCGTATCTGCTCTCGGGTCTCCACCCGAAGCTTGGCGTCCAGGTTGGAGAGGGGCTCGTCGAAGAGGAGGACCTTGGGCTCGATCACCAGCGCCCGGCAGAGGGCCACCCGCTGTTGCTGCCCTCCCGATAGCTCCCGGGGATAGCGCCGTTCCAGCCCCTCCAGGTTCACTAGTTTGAGGGCCTCGCGGACGCGGCGCCGCACCTCGTCCCGGTGGAGGCGACGGACCCTCAGCCCGAAAGCCACGTTCTCGAACACGGTCATGTGGGGAAAGAGCCCGTAGGATTGGAAGACCGTGGCCGTATCCCGGCGCTGGGGTGGTAAGTGGGTCACGCGCTTGCCTCCGAGGTAAATTTCACCCTCGGTGGGGATCTCGAAGCCGCCCACGAGACGCAAGGTGGTGGTCTTCCCACATCCCGAGGGACCGAGCAAGGTTACCAGTTCCCCCTTCTCCACCTCGAGATCGAGGTGGTCTACGGCCACCACCGAGTCGCGGTGGGAGCGAAACACCTTGGTCAAGTTCTCCAGCCGGACCTCAACGGGCACGTTGCCACCTCCTGAGGATGAGCTTACCGAGGACATTGTCCAGCAAAAGGATAACCGCGAGCACTACCACGATGATCACCACCCCGTACGCCGCGGCCTGGGAGAGATCGGCGTTGTCCACCTCATGGAGGAGCGCCACGGTGATGAGCTGCCATTGGGCCGAGACCACGAAGACCACGGCGGAGATCGCCGTGACACATCGGACGAAGATGTACACCATGCCGGAGATGAAGGCAGGAGATATCAGGGGAAGGATGACACGCCTGAACGTTTTCAAAAAGCCCGAACCTAGATCCACAGCAGCCTCGTCGATGGCCGGGTCCACCTGCTGCAACATGGCTACCGCTTCCCGAATTCCCACCGGCATCCGGCGGAAGATGAAGACCAAAACGATGATCGCCGCAGTCCCGGTGAGCTGGAACGGGGGCTTGTGGAAGGCGAGGATGTAGCCGATCCCCACGATGGTCCCGGGGATGGCGAAATTAAGCATGGACAGAAAGTCCAAAAGGCTTCTGCCGGGGAAACGCTTGCGTGTCACCAGGTACGCGATCATCACCGCCAGGATCCCTCCGATGGGGGTGGCCATCCCCGCGATCTTCAGCGTGTCCAGAAGATAATCGAGGCCAGTGCTGAAGACGTATCGGTAGTTCTCCAGGGTCAGGGTGTTGTCCAAACCCCACATGCGGGTGAGCGACCCGTAAAAGACCAAGCCGTAAAAGAGGAGGATGATCCCGGAAAGGACGCAAAGCACCACGAACAGGCTCCACTTAAGCCCGGGGGTGGTGGCCTTGAGGGAGGACGGAGTAGGACGGCCGGTTACGGTGACGTACGAGCGACGGGAAACCCAATACCGCTGGAGGACGAAGGCAAGGAGGGTGGGCACAAGCAGGATCACGGAGAGGGTCGCCGCCAAGGGCAGGTTGTACATCCCCGTCACCGCCAGGTACGCCTGGGTAGTGAGTACCGGGTAATGGCCCTGGATGACGATGGGGTTCCCGAAGTCCTCCAGCGACCTGATGAAGACCAAAAGCAGCGCCGAAGCGATCCCCGGGGTGGCGAGGGGCAGGGTCACCCTGAAGAAGGTCCTGAGCCGCGAGGCCCCGAGGTCCAGGGCCGATTCCTCCAACGCGGGGTCGATCCCCGAAAGCACCCC